>DATMMB010000283.1:0-2197 GCA_035569895.1 Solirubrobacteraceae bacterium
ATACAGGGCGAGCAGCAGCGCCCACGCCGTGATCTCGACGGGCGCGAACGGCCAGAACGCCTTCGCCTGCGTGGCGCCGTAGGCGCCGAGCAGCACCCCGGCCGCCAAGACCGTGCCCCACGCCCACACCCCGAGCAGCACATCACCGACCCACAGAGGTATCGACGTCCTCGCCAGGCGGCCGTCCGCGGCCACGGTACTCATCCACACCGCGATACCGAGCACGAGCCGCGAGTTGTGCAGCCAGATCGCGAGCGCCTGCCCGGGCTCGTCGGGGATCGTCGCGAAGTGAACCGCGAGTAGGCGCCTGGCCTGGACGGCGAACGCGAGGTGTGTCAGCAGCGTGTAGTAGAAGCCGAGCATGAGGACGCTGGCGAGTACCAGCGTGACGGTCGGCAGGCGGCGTAGGGCGTTCATCGCCGTAGCACCCCGCCGATCGCCGCCAGTGCGAGCTGGGCGCGCTCGGCGAGCTCCCCGACGTTTCCGGGGGTGTGCTCGCCGAGCGCTGGGATCAGTACGAGCCGGGCGCGCCGCGCGTCGGCCAGGGCAGCCAGCGCTCGCACGGGTGGGCGGTGGACGCCCGGCTCGGCGCGGGCGACCAGGGTCTCGGGCTGGGCGAGCGGGACGACCCGCTCAAGGACACGCGCCGCGCGCGCGACGCCGCTCTCGCTTGCGGGGAGCACCCACGCGAGGTGGGTTGCCACGCCGAGCGCGGCCTGCTCGATTGGCCGCGTGAGCGTTCCCACGTCCACGACGCTCAGAGCATGGGCTTCCCGCGCGTCCGTGAGCACGCGGCGGGCGGCGTCGCGGTCGCCATGAACGGTGAACTGCGGTGCGCCGGCGAGCACCCGCAGCCCGTGCTCGCCGCGTGCCCACACGCACCCGCTTACCGGGTCTCCCGCCGCCAGGCGCTCGGTCAGCTCCGCCAGCGTGCGTGGTGCGCTGACGCCTGTGCGTTCAGCTACGCCGGCCATCGGGCCTCCCGTGTCGGCGAGCAGCACCGGCCCTGGCGAGTGCGCGGCGGCGGTAGCGGCTATGAGATACGCGAGGGTGCTTGCGCCGGCGCCACCGGACAATCCAGCTACCGCCAGCAGCGGGCCGGGCGCCGCGCGGAACACCAGATCGGGCATAGACGGCACGGCGCTGCTCGCGGCGGGCCTGCGCGATAGCCACCATCGGCGTTGTGCTGAAGCCGAGCGGTGCATACGGCGTGCGAGCGATGGAAAGGGAATGTTCGTTAGCCATGAATCTCCTGTCACTCCCTGTCACCGGCGTCGCGTGTCGGGTCGTCTTTGGTGTAGTCGCTGAGGCACTCGTCGTTCCAGCCCACCGTTCCCTTGACGAGTCGCTGCACGAGGTCGGCCTCCCACGAGCCCGGTCGCCTGGCTGTCAGCGCATCACTGCTGCCGAGCTCGCTGGCGACCTGTGAGAGAGTGCTAGCGAGCCATCCGCCGAAGTCGTGCTCGTTCCAAGCCGCTTCGAGGATCGCTGCCACAGCGCGGTCTGTATAGGTTTCCCGGGTTTGCACGTGGTGCTCCCTTGGTTGATGTTGTTGCCAGTAACAGCGTTTATTCACTCGACCGGCCGCCACGAGCTCACTGCGTACGCTTTGCCTACCCTTGCGACTGTCGCGAGGGTGACATGGAAGGTTGCCTGTAGGCCGGCGTATTCCTGGTCGCCGCCGGTCTGCTCGCGGGTGTCGATCACCCATTCATCCGGTGGCCCGCCGCGCACACGAGCCAACGCGATTATCGTCCCGGTGTTGTAGATATGCCCGCGCTGCAGCGGCGTGTCGCGGACAGTCTGCGCGCGTGCCTGTTCCTCAAAAGCACGGGCTTCACCGACCGCTTCGGCCGCGAGCGCGGCCTCCTCGGCCGCCAATGTCCGGTAGCTCCAGTTGATATAGCGGCCAGCGAACCGTTCAAGCGCCTGCTGCGGCGAGGCGGCCGGGTCAGCGGGCGCGGGTCGCGCAGCAGCGGGGATCGTGCCCTGCTGTTCTCCAGCGTTCGCCTGCGGCGGGGTTTCGCTCGCGCTCGCGCCGCGGTCGGCGAGCCCGCACGCTGACAGGAACGGGGCGATGCCGGCCAGTAGGAGCAACAGGAGGTAGCGTCGTGCGTTTCGCATTCTTTACCCTCGCTTTCGTCAGAGTCCCGGCGGGTGGCGGACGACCCACTGCGCCCATTTCGGGACTTCGTTG
>DATMMB010000284.1:0-2568 GCA_035569895.1 Solirubrobacteraceae bacterium
ATAACTCCGTCCCGCCAACCACCGAGCCCGCTGAGCAAGGAGTGTGACGACCCGCACCAAACGACATCCGGATACCGATCAAACAAAAGAGTGAAGTGAGAGACATTGGCCGGAAACTGAAGTGAGAGACATGCACACGCGACTGCGCCGAGAGACGATGAGCGCGACACGAAATCTGCGGAAAAACAGTGACAAACGGGAGCGTCTGCCCCCCGGCCCGCGGCTGCCGAGCGAGCTGCAGGCGCTCGGCTGGGCGCTGCGCCCGCTGCCGTTCATGACCAGTTGCCGTAGGCGCTACGGAGATATTTTCACCCTGCGCGTGCGCCGCGGACGCCCCTGGGTGTTTCTGAGTGACCCCGACGATGTCGGCAGGGTGCTGACGATCGCCCCCGAGCTGGTGCGCGCGGGCGCCGGCGAGGCCAACCCGCTGCTGGGGCCGCTGCTGGGGCCGCGCTCGGTGATGCTGCTGGACGAGCCCGACCACATGACCCACCGCCGCTTCATGCTGCCCTCCTTTCATGGCCGCATGATGCGCTCCTACGGCGAGATGATGGTCGCGGTGGCGCGCGCGGAGATCGCCCGCTGGCCGGTGGGCGAGCCGTTCGCGCTGTGGCCGCGGATGCAGGCGATCAGCAACGAGGTGGTGATGCGCGCCACCTTCGGCAGCACCGAGGGCAAGCAGATGGAGCGGTTGCGCGCGCTGCTGGCGCGCCTCACCGACTTCCTCAACGACTCCTCGCGCCTCACCCTGCTGGCCACCTTCGGCTCGCGCCTGCTGGAGCGCAGCGAGCGCTTCCGCGAGGCGATCGCGCCGGTCGAAGCGGCGCTACTGGAGGAGGTGCGCCAGCGGCGCGCCGAGGGTAACGGCACGCACGACGGCGGGATCCTGGCGATGCTGGAGCAGGCCTACGACGAGCACGGCATGCCGATGAGCGAGCAGGAAGTGCGCGACGAACTGATCACGCTGCTCTCCGACGGCCCCACCGCCACCTCGCTGTCGTGGGCATTCGAGCGGCTTTTGCGCCACCCCGAGAAGCTCGCACGGCTGCGCGCGGAGGTGGAGGCGGGCGCGGATGAGAGCTACGCCGACGCGGTGGTGAAAGAGACGCTGCGCCTGGCGCCCGCGGTGCCGCTGGTGATGCGCGGCCTGGTCGAGCCGATGCGCCTGGGCGGCCACCAGATACCCGCCGGCACGATCGTGGCGCCGTGCATCTATCTGGTGCACCACCGCGACGACATCTATCCCCGCCCATTCAGCTTCACGCCCGAGCGCTTCCTCGGCAAAACGCCCGACAACTACACGTGGATCCCGTTCGGCAGCGGCGTGCGCCGTTGCGTGGCGGCGCAGTTTGCGCAGCTGGAGATGAAGCGGGTGATGCAGACGGTGATCGAGGAGGTGGAACTGGCGCCGGCCCCCACCGACGGGTCGCAGCGCGCCACCCGCAGCTCGGTGGCGTTCGCGCCGGGCGACCAGGCGCCGGTGGTCGTCACCCGCCGGCGCACCGGCCGCGCCAAAGCGCCGACGCTCGCGGCGGCGTGAGCGCTGCCCCCACCGACCTGCTGGTGGTGGGCGCCGGCGCCAAGGCGACGGCGCTGGCGGCGAAGGTGCACGCGCTCAACACGCTCGGCGCCGGCCCGCTGACGCTGACGATCGTCGAGGCCAACGAGATCGCGGCGTCGTGGCTGGGGCGCAACGGAATGACCTCCGGCGAAGAGCCGCTGGCGATCCCGCCGATCAAGGACATCGGCTTCCCCTACCGCAGCGCCGCCACCTTCGGCGCGCTCGGCGAGGCGCTCGACCGCGCGATGCTGCCGTACACCTGGCAGCGGTACATGATCGACAAAGGCGAGTACGCGCGCTGGGTCAACGCCGGGTCGCCGGCGGTGCAGCACCGCGACTACGGGCGCTACCTCGCGTGGGCCCTGGCGCAGGCGACCGCGGGCGTCAGCATCGTGCGCGGCCGCGTCACCCGGGTGGAGCTGCCCGAGCGTGGGGAGCGCTGGCGGGTGCGGGTGGCAGACTCCTCCGGCGAGTGCGAGCACGAGTGCGCGGCGCTGGTGCTCACCGGCCCGGGCGTCCACCGCGCTCTCCCCCACGACCCGGCGGTGAGCGAGCGCATCTTCCACTGCGACAGCAGGCGCGGCGAGCTTACGCGCATCCCGGCCGAGCGTGATTGCGAGATCGCGATCGTGGGTGGCGGCGAGAGCGCGCTCAGCGCGCTGGCCTTCCTGCGCGACTTCCGGCCGCGGGCACGGATCACCGTGTACACCCCGACACTGCCGCTCAGCCGCGGCGAGAGCTTTCTGGAGAACAGAGTGTTCGCCGACCCCGACGCGGTGGCGTGGAGCGCGCTCGACCGCGAGACGCGCCGCGACTTCGTCAAGCACTGCGACCGCGGCGTGTTCGACCCGGGCACGCTTGCCTCGATCGCCTACGACGACCGCTGCCGGTTCGCCACCGGCCGCGTCACGCACGTGGGCGCGCACGCGGATTGCAACGGCGACGGCGGCGGGGTGTGCGTCGCGTACGCCGCCGCCGAGGGTCCCACCGCCGCCGTGCACGACTAT
>DATMMB010000285.1:0-3456 GCA_035569895.1 Solirubrobacteraceae bacterium
CGGCGCGGGGGGGATGGTGGGAGGGCAGTACGCCGACGTACGCGCCACGGCGCCGCGCGGGCTCGCCGGGCTGCGGCGGCTGCACGAGCTGAAGACCGGACGGCTGATTGGAGCTTCGGTATCGTGCGTGCTCATCCTTGGAGGGGTCGATCGACCTGCGACAATGGCGTTCAACCGCTTCGCGGCGGAGCTGGGCGTGCTGTTTCAGATCGTCGACGACATACTCGACGTGACCGGAACCGACGACGCGCTCGGCAAGCCGCGCGGCAGCGATGAGCGTCACGGCAGGCGCACCTACGTGAGCGAGTTCGGAATCGACCAAGCGAAGCATCTGGCGGCGGAGTCCCACCGCACCGCCCGCGAGGCGCTGGCGCAGGCGGCGCAGGCCGGTGCCGGCGCGCCGCACGACACCGGCGAGCTCGAGCGGATCACCGACTTCATCTACACGCGCAGCTCATGAGCGAAGGGCCGGACAGCGAGGGGGGCGAGGGGGTGGCGGGCGATGCGCGCGAGCGCGGCGAGGCCGACGGCTCGGGACGGGGGGGAGCTGGCGGGCGGCGTGCTTCCGCCCGCGGGCGCGGCGAGGCCGACGGAGCGGGTGGGGCCGACGGACGAGGGGGAGCCGGCGCTCGGCGCGCCTCCCCCCGCGAGCGCGGCGAGGCCGACGGAGGGGGAGGACCAGGCGCGCGGCGTGCCTCCGGCCGCGCGGGCGGCTCGCTGCTCAGCCGGGTGGACGGCCCCGACGACCTGCGCGCGCTCTCTGAGGAGGAGCTGCAGCGGCTCGCCCAGGAGGTGCGCGAGCACATCATCGACACGGTCGGCGAGATCGGCGGGCACTTCGGCGCCAACCTCGGCACCTGCGAGCTCGCCGTGGCGCTGCACTCGCTGCTGCACTCCCCTCGCGACAAGATCCTCTGGGACGTCGGCCACCAGGCATACCCCCACAAGATCCTCACCGGCAGGCGCGAGCGGCTCTGCACGATCCGCCAGTACGGCGGCTTGGCGCCGTTCTGCTCGATCGCCGAGTCCCCCCACGACATCATCGGCGCCGGCCACGCCTCCACCTCCGTCGGATACGCGGTTGGGATGAGGGAGGGCATGCGCCACCTCGACGCGGCCGACCAGGGCAAGGTGGTGGCGGTGATCGGCGACGGCGCGATGACCGGCGGCGTCGCCTTCGAGGCGATCGGCCAGGCCGGCGGCCTCGGCACGCCGATCGTGGTGGTGCTCAACGACAACGGGATGTCGATCTCCCCCAACGTTGGCGCGCTCTCGCGCTACTTCAACCGCGTGCGACTGAACCCGAAGCTGTGGCACGCGCGCGAGGGGGTCGAGGGCGGCCTCGCGCGCCTGCCGGGCGCCGTCGGCGCCGCGTTCGAGCGGCTCGGCCCGCAGCTGAAGGAGTCGTTGAAGGCGTTCTGGGCGCCGGGGCTGTGGTGGGAGGAGCTCGACTGGGCGTACATGGGCGTGATCGACGGCCACGATGTGCGCGCCCTGCGCGTGGCGTTGCGCGAGGCGCTCGCGGCGCAGCGCCCGGTGGTGGTGCACATCGCGACCGTCAAGGGCAAGGGCTTCGCGCCCGCCGAGGACGGCGGCCTGGAGGGGATGGAGAAGTGGCACGCCGCCAAGCCCCATTCGATCCTCAACGGCTCGCCCACGCCCCCGCCCGCCGCGAGCGCCAGGGCGGGCGCCGCCGCCGCGCGGGGTTCGGGGGCGGGCGGGCATCCTCCCCCTTCTCCCCTCCCCTACACGCAGGTCTTCGGCGAGGCGCTTGTGCGCGAGTGCGAACGCGATCGGCGGGTCGTCGGGATCACCGCCGCGATGAACTCCGGCACCGGCCTCAACATTCTGCAGAAGGCGCTTCCCGAGCGCTACTTCGACGTCGGCATCGCCGAGCAGCAGGCGATCCTGTTCGCGGCGGGGCTGTCGCTGCAGGGCGTCAAGCCGGTGGCGGCGATCTACTCCACGTTCCTGCAGCGCGCCTACGACCAGATCGTGCACGACGTGTGCCTGCAACGGCTGAACGTCGTGTTCGCGATGGACCGCGCGGGGCTCGTCGGCGACGACGGCCCCACCCACCACGGCGCGTTCGACATCGCCTACCTGCGCTGCCTGCCGCACATCGTGCTGATGGCGCCGCGCGACGAGGCGATGCTCGTGCACATGCTGCGCACCGCCCTGCTCTACGACGACGGCCCGATCGCGCTGCGCTACCCCCGCGGCGAAGGCCCCGGCGCGCCACTGCCCCCCGCGCCGTGCGCGATCCCGATCGGCACCGGTGAGATTCTGCGCGAGGCCGGTCGCGCCGCGGGTGCGACCGTGGGCAGCGGTGTGGGCGCCGGGCGCCGCGTCGCCCTCGTCGGCTATGGCACCGGTGTCGGCAAGGCGCTCGAAGCCGCGTCGCTGCTGGAAGGGCACGGCCTCGGCGTGACGGTCGCCGACGCGCGCTTCGCCAAGCCGATCGACGCCGCCCTGATGGCGCAGCTCGCCGCCGAGCACGACCTGCTCGTCACCGTCGAGGAGGGCGTCCTCGCCGGGGGGTTCGGCAGCGCCGTGTGGGAGACCCTCAGCGAGCTCGGCGCCGGGTCGGGCGGGGTTCGAATCATGCGCGTCGGCCTCCCCGACCGCTACGTCACGCACGGCAAGCCCTCGCTGCTGCACGAGGAGGTCGGGTTCACCGGCGCCAAGATCGCCGAGCGGGTGGCGGCGGCGATCCTCGCGCGCGACTCGGCGGCGGTGGGGTAGGGCGTACTTCAGCCACGCTACGGAGGTTCTCCTCCCCCGTCTCCTGCGCCGCCGGCCGATTCTTTGGCAGTGGGGCGCTCCACCACCGTTTCGACTTCGCGTCCGGCCCGCGTGGTGATGTCTTCGTCGCGCCATGTGCGAACGTCCGAATGCGCAACCGAACGGTGTCTGAAGCATCGCCCTTCGGTGGGCGTGCAAGCGTGGCTGCTCGCGCCGCCGGCAACCGCCATCAGGGCGACGACCATCGCGGGGCCGCAAAGCCTCTTCATTTCGACCTCCGATGCGTGGGTTACACTGCAGACAGATGTCTGCAAACAGGAGGCTACCACAAACTCACCAATCGGGTGGGCGCCAAAGCGGCCGGGACGATCTGGTAGCCGGCGACGAGGAGGAGCCACCCGGGCCGCTCGACCGCGACGCCTCCGCGGCGAGCGTGGCGTTCGGGCGGCGCCTGCGCGAGCTGCGCAGGGTGCACGGCCTCTCCCAAGAAGAGCTCGCCGACCGCACGGATATGCGCTCCAACGCGATCGGCCGGCTCGAGCGCGGCTCTCGCGAGCCGCGACTGACCACCATCCTGCGAATCGCCCACGGCCTCGACGTGCAGCCAGGAGCGCTGCTCGACGACCTACGGGCAGGGGCTTGAGGCGGGCGGCTTTCTTACAGCGACTTTGTATGTGTGCGCACCTTCACACACAAACCACGCTGGAGTGG
>DATMMB010000286.1:0-3208 GCA_035569895.1 Solirubrobacteraceae bacterium
ACTCGACGGGAGGGATGCAGGATATGAACGAGACGACGACCGACGCCACCGCGATCATCGCGCCGCTCTGGACGCGCAAGTGGCTGATCCTCGCCACCGGCGTGCTCGTGGCGGCGCTCACCTACGTCTACTACCGCCACCAGCCGTCGGTGTACACGACGAGCACCCAGCTGTACATCGGCGGCTCCGAAGAACAGGGCGCGGTCGGCTCCACCCAGGGCAGGTCGCTAGGTGAGCGCACGCTCAGCGACCAGGCCGTGATCATCCAGTCGAGCGCCGTCGGCGAAGCGGTGCGCCGGCGCTTGCGGCGCGAACACGCGCTCGCCGCCGCCAGCGGCAAGGTCAGCGCCAAGTCCTCTGCCAGCGACGACTTCGTCACGATCGAGGCCGAAGCGCACACCAGCAGGGCGGCTGCGCAGTTGGCCAACGCCTACGCCCAGGCATACATCGCGCGCGAGCGCACCGACAACGCGCGCGCCGTGGGCGCCGCGATCGTCCGCACCCGCCGCCAGTTGCGCAAGATCGAAGCCTCGCAGAGCCACGCCCCGAGCGGCAAGGGCAAAAGCGCGACGGTCAGCAGCGCCGCCGTGCTGCAGGCCGCCAACCTCGCAAGCAAGATCAACCAGCTCGAATCACAAATGACGGTCGTCGGTGTTCAGCAGGTCGGCCCCGCCAAGGCCCAGACGGCGATCCTCACCTCCCCCAAGCCGCGGCGCAACGCGATCTTCGGCTTCCTCCTCGGCGTCCTGCTGGCGGCGTTCGCCGCCTACGCGCTCAGCCGCTTCGACCGCAGGCTGCGCTCGCTCGCCGAGATCGAAACGGCGCTCGGCGCCCAGGTGCTCACCGCGCTGCCGCAGGTCCGCACGCCACTGGTGGGTGGCGCCGGGCAACTCACTCCCGCACCGGCGCTGCTCGAGCCGCTGCGCCGCCTGCATATGGCGCTGGCGCTCGGCGACATGCTCGAGCATGATCGCGCGCGACCGCCCCGCTCGATCCTGTTCCTCAGCGCCGAGCCCGGCGACGGCAAGTCGACGTTGATCGCCGACCTCGCGCTCGTGCAGCGCGAAGCGGGCGAGCGCGTGGTGGTGGTCGAGGCCGATCTGCGCCGCCCGGTGCAGGCGCGGTTGCTCGGCGTGGACGCCGCGCACGGTCTCGCCGAAGTGCTGGCGGGGGCGCTGCCGGCAGGCGCCGCGCTGCAGCCGGTCGGCGCGTTTGCCAGCGCGGACGGTCGGGACGCGGCGCAGGCGGCTACCGGCACGGGCCACGCGGCCGCCGGCGTTGGCGGCTTCAGCGCGGCACGGGCGGCTACGGGTGTGGGTGGCTTCGGCGCGGCACAAGCGGCGGCGGGCGCGAGCAGGTTCGGCACGGCGCAGTCGGTGGGCATGGGGGGCCTCGCCACGGCGGAGCCGCCCGCCGGCGCGGTCGCCGCCGCGCGCACGCCCGGCGCCGGCTCGCTGGCGCTGCTCGCCGGCGGCCACGGCGTCGCCAACCCCCCGGCGCTGCTCGCCGGCCCGGGGATGGCGGAGCTGCTGCGCGGCCTTGCCGACGACTACGACCACGTGCTGGTCGACGCCCCGCCGCCGCTGGGTGTGAGCGACGTGATGCCGCTGCTGCCCGTCGTCGACGGGATCGTGCTGGTGGCGCGCGTCGGGCATACGCGCGCGGCCTCCGCCCAACGCCTGCTGGCGCTGCTGGCGAGGGCCTCCAGTGCGCCGGTGCTCGGGGTGCTCGCCAACTGCGCCTCGCGCGCCGACATGCGGGCCTACGGCTTCGCGGCGAGCTACCCCGGGCGGCGGGGGCTGCTGAGCCTGCGCGGAGGATGAGCGCGCCCGTCTCGCGTCTGGCCGGCCCGCCCGGGGGCTGGCATCCGGCCGTTCGCGAGCGGCGCGTTCGCGAGGCGCTCACGATCGGTCTCGCCGGCCTGCTTGCGCTGACGGCGGCGCTCGCGGTCGCGGTGGCGGTGCCCAAGCCCAACCCGGTGCTCGTGCTGGCGGCGGCGCTCGGCGTGCTCGGTGTGCTGGCACTGATGATCAGCACCCGCTACGAGGTGACGCTGGCGCTGGTGGCGCTCTACCTCGGCCTGCTCGATGGGCCGGTGAAGCTGCTCAGCGCCAGCCAGTTCGCCTCGGCGATCCGTGACATCCTGATCTTCGCGATCGTGCTCGGAATGGTCGTGCGCGCCGTCGTCGCGCGGGAGCGCCTGCGACTGCCGCCGCTCGGCGGCTGGGTGGTGGCGTTCGTCGCGGTGGTGCTCGTCGAGGCCGCCAACCCCGGCACGCACGGCATCCTCAAGGTGATCGGCGGCTTTCGCCAGCAGCTGGAGTGGGTGCCATTCTTCTTTTTCGGCTACCTGGTCATGCGCTCCAAGGAGCGCTTTCGCAAGCTGTTTCTGCTGCTCGGCGTGATCGCGCTCGCCAACGGGATCGTTGGCGCCTACCAGTCGCGGCTGACGCCGGCGCAGCTCGCCAGCTGGGGGCCCGGCTACGGCGAACGGGTCTCTGGCACCGGCGGCCTGAGTGGGCGCACCTACGCTGTGGAAGGCGAAAACCGCACGCGCCCGCCCGCGCTTGGCTCCGACAGCGGCTTCGGCGGCGGCGTCGGCGTGCTCGCGCTGCCCGGCCTGCTCGCGCTGCTGGCGAGCGGGCGCGTGCGACGACGATGGTTTGTGCTGCTGTGCTGCGTCGGCGCGCTGCTGGGGATCGCCACCTCCACGTCGCGCACCGCGGTGGTGATCGCGGTGGTCGCGCTGCTCAGCTACATGCTGCTCTCGCTGCTCGCGCGCCTGCGCGCGACGCGGCCGCTGCTCGTGCTCGGCGCGGTCGCGCTGCTGGCGCTGCCGGTCGGCGCCGTGCTGCTGGCGAGCGAGGGCCACGGCGTGTTCGCCCGCTACGAAAGCATCGTCGGCCCCAAGCAGGAAGGCGGGCCGGGCAACGACGCCAAGGAACGCGAGCTCGCCCAGATACCCCGCGACATCGCGGGCGCGCCGTTCGGCGTCGGCCTGGCCACCTACGGCTCCGCCGCCGGCTTCGGCGGCCACGAACAGGTGACGATCGAAGGCCAGGGCGCCAGCGGCGAGGCCACATACAACCTCGTCACGCTCGAACTTGGCCTCCCCGGCCTGCTGCTGTGGGTGGGGCTAACGCTCAGCGTGCTCGTGCTGGCGGCGACCCGCCTGCGGCGGGTCGCCGACCCCGAGCTGCGCACCTAT
>DATMMB010000287.1:0-7156 GCA_035569895.1 Solirubrobacteraceae bacterium
CCTCAGCTTCTCCCCTTGTCCGAAGGATCCGAGCTTCTCCTGCACCACCGTGGCGGTGGCGCTTGACCGCGGGGGCGGCGCGCCGGGCACGATCGGGCTGAGCGTGGAGCGTCTGCAGGCCGGCCCCGCGCCGAGCGCGAGCGCGGTGGTGGCGCTCGCCGGCGGCCCCGGCCAGGCGGCCGACCCGCTCGCGGACTTCATCGCCAAGGCGATCGCGCCGGCGCTGCACGGCCGCGATCTGATCGTGTTCGACCAGCGCGGCACGGGGCGCTCGGATCCACTCAACTGCAACGACACGGCGGCACTCGAACACGCGAGCACGGTGGGGCGCTTTGCCGAACAGTGCGCGCTGCAGCTCGGCCCGGCGCGCGCGGGCTTCACCACGCTGGAATCGGTGCAGGACATCGAGGCGATCCGCGCGGCGCTGGGGTACGAAAAGCTCGTGCTGTATGGCACCTCCTACGGCACGAAGGTGGCGCTCGAGTACGCCGAACGGTATCCCGAACACGTCGAATCGATGGTGCTCGACTCGGTGGTGCCGCCGGAAGGCCCCGAACCGTTCTCGCTCTCCTCGCTGCAGGCGCTGAAGCCGGTGCTCGAAGAGCTGTGCTCGGAAGGCGTGTGCGCGCACATCACCGCCAACCCGCTCGGCGACATCGCCGCATTGGCGGCGCGCCTGCGCAAGCACCCGCTGAGCGGCTCGGTGTACGACGGGTCGGGGCATCGCCACGCCACGACGCTCGCCGAGCCCGATCTGCTCGACATCCTGCTCGCCGGCGACCTCAACCCCGCGCTGCGCGCGCTGCTGCCGGCGGCGGTGCAGTCGGCGCTGCACGGCAACCCCGACCCGCTGCTGCGCCTGAAGGCGCTCTCGGAAGGGCTGATCCCCAATGTGCCGATCCCGCCGAAAGGCGTGCACATCGAAGCGGAAGCGCAGGAAGAAGAAAACAACGCCCTGTTCCTCGACACCTCGTGCGAAGAGAAGCCGTTCCCGTGGCAGCGCACGGCGGCGCCCGCGGCGCGCGAAGCGCAAGCGCGCGCGGCGCTGCAAGCGCTGCCGGCAACCGACCTCTACCCGTTCGACGCCCCCACGGTGTGGGCCGACAGCCTCGTGCCGGCGTGCGTGGACTGGCCGTTCGCGACGCCGGCGCCGCCGGATGGGGTGCCCGCCCACCCGCTGCCAGACGTGCCCACGCTGCTGCTCTCAGGCGAGCAGGATCTGCGCACCCCCACCTCGGGCGCGCGGCGGATCGCCGCGGAGATCCCCGACGCGCAGCTGCTGACGGTGCCCTACACCGGCCATTCGGTGATCGGCAGCGACTTCAGCGACTGCGCGAAGGACGCGGTGGAAGCGTTCTTCGCGGACGGGACGGGCGGGCATCCAATCGCTCCGTGCAAGCGCGAACCCAACCCGTTTAGCCCCACGCCCATCACCCCCACCTCGCTCTCCGGCGTGCAACCGGTGCCGGGCCTCGCGGGCGGGCGCGGGCGCACGCTGACGGCGGTGTTGGACACGCTGATCGACCTCACCAGGCAGGTGATCGGAGCGACGCTGCAGGTGCAGCAGATGCTTCCCAGCGGGTCGAGCTTCGGCGGGCTGCACGGCGGGTATGCGCGTCTCAGCGGCACCAACGTCGACCTCCACAACCTCACGTTCGTACCCGGCGTAGCGCTCAGCGGCGTGCTGGCGGACAAGCTGCAAAGCATCACCGTGCACGTCTCCGGCGCCACCGCGGCGCACGGCACCGTGACGATCGGCAGCGACCGGCGTGCGCGCGGCCAGCTGGGCGGCAGGCGCTTCGACGTGAGCATCGCGGGGGCACAGCTCTCGCGCGTCGGCGCCGCGCCACCGCCGCCATGGCCGCCGCGTGCGCGCCGTTTCCCGCTGGCGGCGCTCGTGCGGGCGGGCTGAGCGGCGTCTTTCCTCGTTGAGAGGGAGGGGATGGGGTAGGGATATGCAGCGCGGCAGCGCCGGCGCAGGCAGGGAACGCCGGCCCGTGGACGCAAGGGCAGGCGGGAGGGGAAGGGTGAGGATGAGACGAAGGAGAGGAGGGGCGGGCAGCCCCGCGCGAGGGCTACGCTTGGCAGGTGCATAACGCGCTCATACGTGAGACCTCGCCGTACCTGCGCCAGCACGCCGCCAACCCCGTGAGCTGGCTGCCGTGGGGCCCCGAGGCGCTGGCGGCGGCGCGCACGCGCGACGTGCCGCTGCTGGTGTCGATCGGCTACTCCGCCTGCCACTGGTGTCACGTGATGGAGCGCGAGTGCTTCGAAGACCCCCGCACCGCGGCGCTGATGAACGAGGAGCTCGTGTGCGTGAAGGTCGATCGCGAGGAGCGCCCCGACATCGACGCGCTGTACATGGAGGCGGTGCAGGCGATGACCGGCCACGGCGGATGGCCGCTGAACGTGTTCCTCACGCCCGAGCAGGTGCCGTTCTACGGCGGCACCTACTTCCCGCCCGAGCCACGCGGCGGGATGCCGTCGTGGACGCAGGTGCTGCAGGCGATCGCCGCCACCTGGCGCGAGAACGCCGCCGAGATCCGGGCGGGCGGCGAGCGGATCGCCGCGCAGCTGGGCGGCGGCGCGCGGCTGCGGCCCTCCGGCGAGCGGGTCGACGAACGCGCGCTCGACGGGGCGGTGGGGCGGCTGCGCGAGTCGTTCGACGCCGTCCACGGAGGGTGGGGTGGGGCGCCGAAGTTCCCGCAGGCGCCGGTGCTCGAGTTTCTGCTGGCGCACGGGGAGCGCGAGATGTCGCTCGCGACGCTGCGCGCGATGGCGGCCGGCGGCATCCACGACCAGGTGGGAGGCGGCTTTCACCGCTACGCCGTCGAC
This sequence comes from Solirubrobacteraceae bacterium, assembly GCA_035569895.1. Lineage (GTDB taxonomy): Bacteria > Actinomycetota > Thermoleophilia > Solirubrobacterales > Solirubrobacteraceae > Palsa-744. The sequence continues at coordinate 2,836 of DATMMB010000287.1, forward strand.
GCGACCTGGACGGTGCCGCACTTCGAGAAGATGCTCTACGACAACGCGCTGCTCGCCAGTGCCTATCTGCATGGCTGGCAGACCATGCGCGCTGGCCGAAACGGGGATGCTCGCCAGAGGCGAGTGTCCCCCGGCTTCGGTCGCGAGGAGCACGAACCGCAGAGCCCGTCCGGCCCTCCACGCGCCCACGACGCAGACGAGGAACGGCTGCTGGAGGTGTGCACCGGCACGCTCGACTGGGCGCTGTGCGAGATGCGCGGCCCCGAGGGCGGGTTCTACTCCGCGCTCGACGCCGACTCCGAAGGCGTGGAGGGGCGCTTCTACGTGTGGAGCGTCGCGCAGCTGCGAGAGGCGCTCGGTGAGGACGCCGATGCGGCGATCGCCTGGCTGGGCGCCACCGAGCAGGGCAACTTCGCCGACCCCCACGCTCCGCCCGCGCGAGATGGGGCGCGAGGGTGGAGGCTGAACGTGCTGCGAGGCGATGGGCCGGCGCCGCCCGCGGCGGTGCGCGCGCGCATCCGCGAGCGCCTGCTGGCGGCACGCGCCGCCCGCTTGCGGCCGGGCCTCGACGACAAGCGCCTCACGAGCTGGAACGCGCTGATGATCGGCGCACTCGCCGACGCCGGCGCAGCACTCGCCGGGGAGCGGCCGGACGACGCGCGGCGCTACCTGGACGCCGCCGTCGCCTGCGCGGAGTTCCTGCTGGGCACGATGCGCGACGAGCGCGGGAGGCTGCTGCGCACCTACAACGACGGGCAGGCGAAGATCGGCGCGTTCCTCGAGGACCACGCATTCCTGCTGGAGGCGCTGCTCGTGCTGTTCGAAGCGAGTTGCGAGGAGCGCTGGTTTCAGCACGCAACCGCGGTGGCGGACGAGCTGATCGCCCGCTTCGCCGACCCCGAGCACGGCGGCTTCTTCGCCACCGCCGCCGGCGGCGAGCAGCTGATCGCCAGGAGCAAGGACCTCGAGGACTCCCCCATCCCCGCCGGCTCCTCGAGCGCCGCGATGGGACTGCTGCGCCTCGCGCAGCTCACCGGCGACTCTACGTACGAGCGCCATGCGCTGGGCGCGATCGCGCTCGTCGCCGAGATCGCCCCGCGGCACCCGACAGCATTCGGGCACATGCTGCAGGCGATGCATTGGCGGCTTGCGCCCGCGCGGCCGATCGCGTGCGCGGTACCGCCGCGCGCCGGCTCGGCGGCGTAGCCAACCGGCTGGGGCTCGCACCGCTCGCCAGCCACCGGCGCACAACACGACACCGCAACGCCGCCCGCCGGAGCACCTTTAGGTGCGGAGGCTCATCCTCACCCCCCCCGCCGCGCGCGCCGTCCCAAGGGCCGCCTACAGAATCGACAGATAGCGGTCGAGCTCCCACTGCGTCACCTGCATACGGTAGTCCTCCCACTCCTGGCGCTTGATCTCCACGTAGCGGTTGAACATGTGCTCACCGAGTGTGCGCAGCACGAGCTCCGACTGCGCCGTCAACTCGATCGCGTCGCCGAGCGTCTCCGGCAGCTGCTCCACGCCGAGGCGCGCGCGCTCGGCGCCGGAAAGGTGATAGAGGTTCTGCTCCATCGGCTCGGGCAGCTCATACCCCTTCTCGATGCCCTCGAGGCCGGCCTGCAAGAGCACGGCGAACGTGAGGTAGGGGTTGCAGGCGGGGTCGGGGCAGCGCAGCTCCATCCGTGTCGCGCGCTCTCTGCCGGGGTGATACAGCGGCACGCGCACGAGTGCCGAGCGGTTGCGCCGCGACCAAGCGACGTACGTGGGCGCCTCGAAACCGGGCACGAGGCGCTTGTAGGAGTTCACCCACTGCGCGAAGATTGCGCAGATCTCACGCGCGTGGCGCAGCTGGCCGGCGATGAACGCCTTGCCGACGTCGGATAGGAAGTAGGGGTCCTCGGCGTCGAAGAAGGCGTTGTTGCCCTCCTTGAACAGCGACTGGTGGGTGTGCATCCCCGAGCCGTTCTCGCCGAACAGAGGCTTTGGCATGAAGGTCGCGTGCCACCCGTACTTCATCGCGTACTCCTTGACGGTGATGCGGTATGTCATGCAGTCGTCGGCCATCTTCAAAGCGTCGGCGTAGCGCATGTCGATCTCGTGCTGGGACGGGCCGACCTCGTGGTGGGTGTACTCGACGTGGATGCCGAGCTGCTCGAGCGCGAGCACCGTCTCGCGGCGCACGTCGCTGCCGGCGTCGAGCGTCGTCAGGTCGAAGTAGCCGCCGCGGTCGAGCGGCTCGGTGGTGCGGGAGTCGCGGAACAGGAAGTACTCGAGCTCGGGGCCGACGTTGAAGGTGTCGAAGCCCATCGCCCGCGCGCGCTCCACCGCGCGGCGCAGCACGTGGCGGGGGTCGCCCTCGTAGGGCGTGCGCTCGGGCGTGAGGATGTCGCAGAACATCCTTCCCACACCCTGCTCCTCTGGACGCCACGGCAGGATCGCGAAGGTTGTGGGATCGGGGAGCGCGAGCATGTCCGACTCCTCGATCGCGTTGAAGCCGGTGATCGAGCTGCCGTCGAAGCCCATCCCCGCCTCGAACGCGTCCTGCAACTCGGCGGCGTTGATCGAGAACGACTTCAGCTGGCCGAGGATGTCGGTGAACCAGAAGCGGATGAACCGGATTTTGCGCTCTTCGACGAACGCTTTCACGTCCTCCGCGGTCTTTGGCATGTCCGGCATCGGGCGGACCTTAGTCGATGGTCGGCGTCGCCGGTATCGACTTGTGGCCAAAGCGCAGGCGTGCGTCGGCCGTGTTTTTTGGAGCAACCAATCGAGCTTGAGCCTTGGGCCACGCCCTTGGCGCGTGGTGGCACGATTGGTGGACGACGCGCGTTTGCCCGAAGTCGGTCGCCGCAGGTGGCGAGCCAATGACGATCAACCGTGCGCGCTCAGCAACGCCGCCAGCACCAGCGCGAAGCCCATGATCACCGCCCACGAAGCGATTCGGTCGGGATGCGGTCCCACCCACTCAGCGGGCTTCCGGCGCGGCCTGCGCCGGTGGCGCACGGTCCGTTCGACCATGCGTCGATCGTGACAAGCGCGTCGGACGTATCAGTATCAGTGACCGGCGATCGCCGCGACGAACGCGGCCACGTCTTCGGCTTCGGTGCCCTGGAACAGCAGCTTCGGCATCTGCCCTTTGCCGCGGGCGCGCCCTTCGAGGATCGCGCTGAGGATGAACGCCTTGCGCACCGCGTAACGCTGCTTTTCCGGCAGGCTTTCACCGACCGTCGGGATCAGCACGTCTAGGTCGGGCCCCGTCCGGCCCACCGCGGCGGCGCCGGCGAGCGTGTGGCAAAGGTTGCACGAGTGCGAAAAGAGTTCCCTGCCCTTCTGCTGGTTGGCGTTCAGGTGCACGCCCCCCACCCCCGCGCTCGCCTTGTGCTCGGCGTTGAACGCCAGCACCAGCGCCGGCACCCCGAGCCCGAAGGCGGTGACGAGCACGAGGATCGCGGTGAGGCCCCGCTGCGCAGCCTTCGATTCGCCGGGCGCCGCACCAGCCGCGTCGCCGGGTCGGCGCATCGCGAGCAGGAACACGCCCACCCCGAGCGCCAGGATGATGGCGACGACGAGCAGCGGGATCGCGGCGACGGCAGGGGGGAGCGACATGTCGGCGGCACGATATATGTTGGCGGCGTCGAAAGGGGCGCACACGCACAGCACGATGCTCGAGGTCAACCGAGCAGCCGCACACACCGGACCCGCCTCCCGGCGCACGACGCCGGCATGAGAGTCTTCCCATCGATTCCTTCAGGAACTCTTGAGCTGGGGCGCTAGCCTTTGATCGAGAAGCCCGTCGAGCCCCCAAGCCCCGCTACGACGGGGCCGGACCTCAGCAGAGACCATGAGCTACTTCCTGCGCCGCCTAGCGCTCTCCCGCCTGTTGCTGCTGTGCGCCGTGCTGGTCGGCGTCGGCGTCGGCGCCACCGCGCTTGCGACCGCGCTCGGCGTCGGCCCGACGCCGCCCGCCAAGCCGCTGCCCGACGCGATCCACGATGCGCTTACGGCGCAGCCAGTCGAAGGCGTGAGCGCGCAGGTGACGCTCACCAACCACCTGCTCGAAGGCGCCAACCTCGCGAGCGGCGGCGGCGAAGCCAGCCAGCTCACCTCGAGCCCCCTGCTTTCCGGCGCGTCCGGGCGGCTGTGGATCGCCAAGGACGGGCGCGTGCGGCTGGAGCTGCAGTCGGAAAAGGGAGACACTCAGGTCTACTACGACGGGCATACCGTGTCGATGTACGACGCCTCCTCCAACACGCTCTACCGCGTCCAACCGCCCAGGGGCGAAGGGTCGGGCGGCTCCGGCGGGTCGGGCGGCTCCGGC
>DATMMB010000288.1:0-5915 GCA_035569895.1 Solirubrobacteraceae bacterium
ACTTGACTCAAGTCAGAAATTGACGGTAGAGTCACTCGACGACAATCGTCTACGCATATCAGGTAAACAGGAGAAAAGTGTATGTCCCGCCCCGTGCGAGTTTATGGAGTAAAAAAAGACAAGCCCGACCCACAGGCGCTAGCTCTCACCTTCATCCTGATTGCCCAGGCGATGCTGGAACAGGAGGAACGCGAAGCCGCCGAAAAGAAGGCGTCGGAGGATACGCCACAGCAATGAGCGAGCAGGCGTGGGTGCGGTTGCGTGTGCAGTTTCCGCGTGGCATCGATGAGTCAGCGGTGCGGGGCGCGCTGTCTACCTTGGCGGGCTTGAGCGGCCGGGGTGGGATCACGCTCGGCGTCTTCGCCACGCATGAGCGCATCACGCATTTCATCGAGGCCCGGAGGTCGGTGGCGGATGAGCTGTCCGTTGGCTTGCAGGCCGCTATCCCGTCGTTGCGGCTGGTGCCGGATGAGACCGAGTGGCCGCAGCGGTGGACGTGGCGGGAGCGGTGGCGGCTCGGCTCCAGCCTGGATGTGATTCGCTTCGAGCCGCTGCCGACGATCGCGGCCAGCCTGCTCAGCACGATCCAGCCGGGGCGGGATGAGGTCGTGTGTCTGTGCTGGCATCTGTACCCCTCGCGCCATCCGCTTCAGGTTCCTGAGCAGCGTCCCGGCCAGCGGCAGTTGGCGTGGCCCGCGCCCAAGCCGCTGACGCCTCACCAGCGCAGCGCACTGTCACCGAAGCTCCGTGAACCGACGATTCCGGCCACGGGGGAGATCGCGGTGTATGCCGCCACGGGCCGGCGGGCTCGGCATCTGGGCCGGCGTCCCGGTACGGTGTGGCGCTCACTGCGTACCCCGGTCGGGGTGATGCGCCGAGTGTCCAAGCCGCGCTACTCCATCGAGACGACCCTGGGGATGCGTCCGCACATGGGCGTCTCAGAACTGGCTGCCGTCATCGGCTGGCCGGCTGGATCACCGGATATCCCTGGGCTCGTGTTGGGGGTCTCTCGCCGCCTGCCTGCCAGCATCGCGCTATCCCGCAATGGGCGCCTGCTCGGCACCAGCGAGGTCGCCGGGACAACGCGCCCGGTGGCGATCACGCCGACCTCCTCAACGCGGGGGCTCTACCTGCTCGGCCCCACCGGCACCGGCAAGACCTCGCTGATCAAGAACTTGGTGAAGAGTGACATGGAGCAGGGCCGGGGCCTCGCCGTGGTCGACACCAACAGCGATCTGATAGCCGATCTGCTCGACCTCGTTCCCGAGCACCGTATCAATGATGTGGTATTGATCGACCCGACCGACCGGGATTACGCGGTCGGATTCAACCCGCTGGCTGGTTCCGGTGACAGTTCACTTATAACCGACCAGATTGTCGAGCTGCTGGCGCGCATGTGGAAGGCATATTGGGGGCCGCGTACCGCCCAGCTTGCCCATATGTCACTGATGACGCTGGCTCGTCGCTCCAATTCAACTCTGCTCGATGTGCCCCGGTTGCTGACCGACCAGGGTTTCAGGGCCGCCACCGTTGGCCGCCTCGATGACCCGCTGGGGTTGGGGCCGGATTGGAGTTGGTTTGCCGGACTCTCCGATGCCGAGCAGGGCAACGTGACGGCTCCCTTGCGCAACAAGTTGAGGCAGTTTGCGGCACGACCTTCAATCCGCGCCATCGTCGGACAGGCCAGGCCGAGGATTACCATGCGGCAAATCATGGAGGGCCAGAGGATTTTGCTGGTCAATCTCCCCAAGGGCCTCATCGGCTCTGAAACCTCCCAGCTCATTGGCTGTTTGGCACTCACCTCGTTGTGGCAGGCAGCCACCGAACGCGCCGCGTTGCCGGTGGCGGATCGCCGGCCCTTCGGGCTGTACGTAGACGAGGTTCAGGATTTCGCCGCCGCTCCGATTCCGTGGGCTGAGATGTTCTCTCAGGGGCGCAAGTACGGCCTGGCGCTGACCGTGGCGCACCAGAACATGCAGCAGATCGACCGTGGGCTGCTGGAGACGATCCTCGCCAACGCCCGCTCCAAGGCGGTGTTCGCCCTGAGTGCTACCGTTTTTGCGCGGCGTGCTGGCCTCCCACGCCGAGTACGACAACGCGATCCGCGCCGAACGCGCCCGCCTGGCGATGACCCGCAAGGCCCAACTCGGCGGCACACCCTACAAGCCGCCACCCGGCTACACCAACATCAGCAGCGACGTCGAAGGCCGCCGCTTCTCGACCGTCGAGATCGATGCCGTACAGGCTCCGCTGATGGCGACCGCGTTTCGCCGCTACAGCGGCGGCGACATGAGCCTAGCAACGCTCTCCGACGAGATGTACGCCGTCGGATTGCGCAGCCACCTCGGCGGCAAGATTTGCGCCCAGCGCCTCCACGTGCTGCTCCAGAGCCACTACTACCTCGGCAAGGTGCCCTTCCGAGGCGTGATCTACGACGGCAAACACCCCGCCCTGATCGACCGCCTGACCTTCGACCGCGTACAGGAGGTCATGAAGGCCCACTCAACCGCCAGCGAGAAGCGACGCACCCACAATCATTATTTGAAGGGCACGATCTACTGCGGCAACTGCGGCGGGCGCATGATCTACAACCTCGCCCGCAACAAGCAGGGCAACCCCTACCCCTACTTCTTCTGCCTCGGCCGCCGCGAAGGCTGCCAACTCCCACACCTGGCCGTCGAGGACATCGAGAAGGCCGTCGAGCGCTACTACCGCACGATCCAGTTCAGCGCCACCACCATCGCCGAAGCCAAGGCCGCCGTCTACGACTACATCGCCGCCCTGAAGTCCCAACACGGCGCACAGACCGCCCGCCACCAACGCACGCTGGCCTCGATCGAGAAAAAGTTCGACAGGCTGTTCGAGGCATACGCCGCCGAAGCCATGACGATGGAGCGCTTCAAGCGCCAGCAGGACAAGCTCGACCAGGAAACCACCGACGCCAAGGCGCTGCTCGACATCGCCAGCGGCAAGTTCATCAAGATCAAGAGGCTGGCCCAACTCGCCCTATCCCTCGTCAAAAACGCCCACGCCACCTACATGCGCGCCGAGCCCCTGACCCGCCGCATGATGAACCAGACCACCTTCACGAAGCTCCTCGTGACCGAGGACGGGGTAGTCGGCGCCCACCTCACCCAGCTCTTCGCCGACCTGATGTCCCAAGACCTCATCCAAGAACTCCAGGCCGCCACCGCCGAACTCCAAGCCACAGAAGGCCAGGACACAAAGAACACCGGCCCGCTTTCGCAGGGCCGGTGTTGGAACGAAATAGTCTTGGCGCGCCAGGAGAGATTCGAACTCCCGACCTTCGGTTCCGTAGACCGACGCTCTATCCAGCTGAGCTACTGGCGCAGGAGGGCCAGTTTACCTGCCTGGATGGTCGAGGGCCAGGCGGCGATGTGGAGACCGCCCGGAGTGGACGGTCGCTCAGTCGGTCAGCCTTGGACGCATTGCCTGTGGCTTGCAACAGATGTGCATGTGCCGCCGGCGCGACGGCGACGGGTGTACGCTACCGCCCGGTGGACGGGCTCTCGCTCTGGTCGCGGCGATCGTTCTTGTCGATCGCTTCAACGGGCTCCTTCCTGTCCGTGGGGTCGGTGGGCTCGGCGCTCTCCGTCGGCTCGATCGGCTCGGTGGGGTCGGCGTTCTCGATCGGCTCGGCGGCATCGCTTGGATCGTTGCTGTCGGCGCGCGCGCGAGCATCCGTGCTCTCGCATCGCGCCACCGGCGCGATCCTCGATGGGCAGGATCAGGCGGACGGGGCCGTCGCGCTTGCGGGCGTGGCGATCGCGATCACGGCATGCCTGCTCGTCTGGGGCGCCCGGCGCAGGGCGAGCGACGGCGAGTAGGCGACACGCAGCGCCAGCACGGCGGCAATGCCGGGCTGAGCGTGGGTGCGCGGATGGCGCCGGCACGGTAGCGCGTCGGCGGCGCCAGCCTACCCCGCCATACCCGCCAATTCGATCGACACGATCAGAAAACCAGGCAATCGAGGAGACGTAGAACAGGCGCTCGATCAGCCCGAAGACCGCTGCTGAAACTCCCCGCTGGTGGGCGACCGGCCAAGCGACCGAGCGGCGAGGGCAGTCGGGCGACCCTTGATATCAGCCCACCCTACCTAATGCCCTATACTGCCTCCTGATGCGCAAGACCAGCGTCTATCTCGATGACGAGCAGACCAAACGGCTCGCTCGACTGGCCCGCGAGGAGGGCAGATCGCAGGCTGAGATCCTGCGCGAGGCCGTGGCCACCTACCAGCCGAGGCCGTCGCAGGAGCGCAATTTCGCGCTGGCCGGCTCCGGGCGCGGTGACGGGACGTCCATCGCCGACGTACCCGACGAGGAACTGCTCGAGGGCTTCGGCGAGTGACAGTCGTCATCGACGCCGGGCCGCTCGTGGCGTTTGGTGACGCCAACGACCCGCGCTTCGCGTCCGTCGACCACCTGCTCAAAACCGTCGAAGGTCCGCTGGTTATCCCAGCGCCGGTCACCGCCGAGGTGGATTACCTGCTTGGCCGGCACTTGGGTCGCGGGCCACGCCGCAACTTCATCGCCGACCTCGCCGCGGGCCGCTTCACGGTGGCCTGCTTGGAGCGTGACGATTACGCCACCATTGCCGAGCTCGACTCACGCTACGCGGATCTTGAGCTCGGCCTCGCCGATTGCGCGCTCGTGGTGCTCGCCAGCCACTATCGCACCACCCGCATCCTGAGCTTCGACGAACGACACTTCCGTGCCGTGAAGCCGCTGCAGGGCGGCGCCTTTACGATCCTCCCCGCGGACAGCTGAGCTGTCAAGCACCAGACAGCTGAGCTGTCAAGCACCAGCAAGAGGCGGACAGGGAGCCCGGGATCATCATCGAACCCACAGTCAAGGGTTCGAGCATCGAGCAACAACGGAGAGGGAGGGATTCGAACCCTCGAACGAGGTCAACCCCCGTTACGCGATTTCCAGTCGCGCCCGTTCAACCACTCCGGCACCTCTCCAGCGATCGTGACGTGGTCGATCGATACAAGGCTACCGGGCGACCGGTAGAGAGACAGAGAGACCGGGCGCCCCGCCGACACGTGCGCGCTCGCGCCGCCCCCGGCGGCAGGGCGCTCTCGGCAGCCGCCCGCCGCACCCGCCCCCGGCGACTGGTAAGCTGCCGTCCGGCGCTTTCACACGTCACCCTGGCGACCACAACCACCAACCAGCCCGACTGAGACACAAGCAAGCAATGCTTCTCGCCGCCAGCCAAGCCTTCAGCAAGGACGTCGGACTGGTCATCACGTTCATCGGGATCGGGGTGGTGGTGAACGTGCTCGTCGTGTTCATCGCGATCCAGATTCGCGGCGAGCGCAGCCAGAACCAGCGGAGCCTCTCCGCGCGGCGGCGTCCCCCCGGCTCGTAGCGCCCGCGCCCGGGCCGGCGCCCCCAGACCCGGGTAGTCGCCTCGGCAGCCACCCAGCGTCAGACCCAGGCCCTGCGCACGCACAGCACGCGTATCATCTTCCAAGCATGACCGACGTCGCCATCCCGTCGGACCAAGCGTCCACGCCGATCGCGCCCGCGAGCGAGCGCGTTGTCACCCCCGACGCCGAGCTGGCGTTCGCGGGCGTGGCGGAGCACGCGCGGATGCTGGCGGCGGGGACGGTGTCGGCGCGCGAGTTGGTCGAGCTCGCGCTGGGACGCATCGAAGCGTCGGAGCAGACGCTGAACGCCTTCCGCTGCGTGCGCGTGGAGGAGGCTCGCGAAGAGGCGCTGGAGGCCGACCGCCGCCGCGCGAACGGCGAGCGCGCGCCGCTGCTGGGTGTGCCGGTGGCGATCAAGGACGACGTCGACCTCGCGGGCGAGGAGAGCCGCTTTGGCTGCCCCGGCGAATTTACGCCGCGCGCGCGGGACTGCGAGTCGGTGCGCCGCATCAAGCAGGCGGGT
>DATMMB010000289.1:0-3550 GCA_035569895.1 Solirubrobacteraceae bacterium
CACGTTGAGCTCGAACTGGCCCTGCATGCCGCCGACGGTGATCGCGGTGTCGTTGCCCACCACCTGCGCGCACACCTGCAGCACCACCTCGGGGATCACCGGGTTGACCTTGCCGGGCATGATCGAGGAGCCCTTCTGCAGCTCCGGCAGGTAGAGCTCGCCGATGCCGGCGCGCGGGCCGGAGCCCATCAAGGCGAGGTCGCCCGCGATCTTGGTGAGCGACACGGCGATCACCTTCAGCGCGCCCGACAGCTCCACCAGCGCGTCGCGGCTGGCCTGCGCCTCGAAGGGGTCGAGCGGCGCGGCGATCTGGCGCAGAGCCGACTCCTTCTTCAACTGCGCGCGCACCTTCTCGGCAAAGCGCGGATGGGTGTTGAGGCCGGTGCCGGTGGCGGTGCCGCCGAGCGGGATCTGCCCGACGTGCACCAGCGCCGCCTGCACGCGCTCCTGGGCGAGCGCCATCTGCGCCGCGTAGCCGCCGAACTCGGCGCCCAGCATGACCGGCACCGCATCCATCAGGTGCGTGCGCCCGGCCTTCACCACGTTCTGGAAGCTCTTGGCCTTCTTGGCGAACGCGCGCTCCAGCTGCTTGAGCGCCGGCAGCAGCTCGCGCTGGGCGACCTGGAGCGCGGCGAGGTGCACGGCGGAGGGAAACACGTCGTTGGAGGACTGGCCTATGTTGACGTGGTCGTTGGGATGCACGGGGCGGGCGGGATCCTGATTTGTTGCCAGCGTCGCCAGCACCTCGTTGGCGTTCGTGTTGGTGGAGGTGCCGGAGCCGGTCTGGAAGACGTCGATCGGGAAGTGCGCGTCGTGCTTGCCCGCCGCGACCTCCTTCGCCGCCTTCTCGATCCGTGCGGCGCGGCGCTTGTCGAGCAGGCCGAGCTCGCCGTTGACGACGGCGGCGGCGCCCTTGATCCGCGCCACCCAATGCACCACCGCGATCGGCACGGTCTCCCCCGAGATCGGGAAGTTCTCGACGGCCTTGCTTGTCTCGTCGCCCCACAGATGCTTGTCTGGCATTGGCTCTCCTTGACTTGAACGCTCGTGCCCGGACCCTAACCGAAGCGTGGAAGCCCTGTGCGCCAAGCCGTGGTTGGCACAGGACGGGGCCGACGCCCTACCCGCAGAACGCCACCAGCTCCCGCGCGAGTCCCACCGGGTCGTCGTAGGCCATTAGAAAGCCCGTCCCCGGCAGCACCCGCAGCTGCGCGTCGGGGAGCAGCCGCAGCGTCTCTTCGGCTGCGGCCAGCGGGTGGAGGCGGTCGGAGTCGGCCCACAGCAGCAACACCGGCATCGACAGGCGCGGGTAGAGCTCGAGCAGCTGCGTCTGCGGGCCGCGCGGCCAGCGGCGCGCGAGCTTCGACCACGAGCGCGCGAGGCTGGGGTTGCCGGGCACGTCGGCGAAGGCGTGGCGCATGAGGTCGCGGGCGGCCGGCTCTCCGCGCGCGGAGAGCCGCTGCCCGAGCGAGGGCGAGAAGACGAGCGGTGCCGCGCGGGTGAGCAGCCGGTCGGCGCCGGGGAGCGCGCCCGCGCAGGTGACGAGCCGCCACGCCGCGAGCAGCCGCGCGTGCGCTTCGGGGTGGTGAAGGCGGTTTGGCATCAGCACGATCCGCCCGGGACAAAGCCGGCCGCTGTCCACCGCGTGCAGCAGGATCTCCGCGCCGAGGTCGTGGCCGGCGAGCGCCGGGCGCGGCCCGAGCACGTCGGTCGCGAAGCCGGCGAGCACGTCGGCAAACCAGTCGATCGTGTAAGGGTGGCGCGGGCGGTCCTCGGAGTCTCCGTGCAGCGGCAGGTCGGGGAGCACGACGCGAAAGCGCTCGGACAGCCGCCGCGCGACCGGCTCCCACTCCAGGTGGGAGAGCATCGCGGAGTGCAGCAGCGCGAGCGGCGGTCCGGCACCGAGCTCGCGGTAGGCCACGCGGGCGCCGTCGGGGTGGTGGTAGAGGCGCAGCCTCACCTGCGTGCGCGGTAGCGGAGCACGAGTGCATCGTAGGCACGCGGGGCCCGCCGACCTGCGCCGCCGCGGTCGTCATGGGCGCGTCGGCGCCGGGTCGGGGCCGTGGCGGCGCCAGCTTCGGCATGGGCGCGTCAGCCGACCGGCCCGAGCCGCGCGCCGCCGGCAAGCGCGCCCGTGCGGTGCGCGGAGATGCGCAGCCGCATCCGCTGCGGCGCCTGCTCGGGGTCGCGGGCGATCGCGCCACGGCGCGTGTCGTCGGACTCGGTGAGCGTGAAGCAGAGACGCAGCAGCCAGCGCTCGGCGCCCGGCGTGAAGCTCACGAGCCCGAGCGCCCGCGCGCACGCCTGGTCGATCTCCACGCGCAGCGCGCGTTCGGCGTCGCCCACCAGCACCACCCCCTCGGTCATCCCCAGCCCCTGGCGGCATGACACGAGCGCGGAGACGGCGGCGCCGTGGTCGAACGCCTGCCCGCCGATCCGATGGAGGTCTAGGTGCGCGCCGCCGTTGTGCGTCGCATACCACAGCGTGCGCGCGTCAAACGCCTCGGGTAGCAGCGTGAGGTGGCCGAAGCGCAGCGAGCCGAGCGGCAGCTCGCGCCAGCGCAGCGTCCATGTGAGCTCGACCGCCGCCGCGGCGGGGTCGAGCGCGACCGCCTTCTCGACCGGGCCGAGCTCGGTGTCGATGCTCGCGCGCGCACACAGCCGCCCCAGCACGTCGTGTCCCACCTCCGGCAGCACGCGCTCCAGGTCGGTGACCTTGTGGGTGAGCGGAGATTCCTGCACCAGATGCCCGGAGTAGAAGTCGGCGCCGAGCTCGATCGTCGGGAAGTAGCCGTGCTCGAGCATCCCAAACAGCGGCCGCTCACTGGCGTGCGCGTCGGCGAACGCCTCGATCGCGAGCCCGCGCCGCGCGTTCAGACGCAGGTCGAGCGGGCCGGCGCACAGTCGCAGGGAGTCGCCGTCGCGACTCGCAACCGCGGCGCCCAGCAGCGGAGACTCGCCGTCGCGACTCGCCGCCGACGGGCGATTGGAGCGCCCGTCGGGATGCACGCGCGCGGCGTTCGATCCCGGTGGGTCCTCGCCGGGCACCCTCGCCGCGCCGGCGGGCCAACCGGCGGTGCGCGGGGACGCCGCCATCGGCGCGGCGACGCGCGACAACTGACGTTCGAGCTCCTCCAGGCGCGCGAGCAGAGCCCGCCAGCGGGGGTCGGTGACGTGGGTGCGGAAGTCGCTGGCCCACACCTCGCACAAGGCGCGCCAATCGTCGGGACGGGCACGGGCGTCGGCGCGGATGCGCTCATACAGCCGCCAGCAGCGGGTGTTGATGCCGATGTCGTCGCGCCCGCTGACGGCCCAGCGGGTGACGTTGTACTTGGTTTGCTTCTTGACGGGGATCGGCTCGGCGGGCGCCTCAAGCGCGAGCTCGTGGCCGGCGCCGGGGGCGTTGAGCAGGTCGAGCACGTCGGAGGGGAGCGCGGGAGCGCCGACGCCCTCATCGCGCAAAGCGCGTAGCGCGGCGGCGATCCGCTCCCACTCGTCCTCACGCGGCCGCGGCTCGGCGGCGAAGCGGCCGGGTCGGTGGTTGAAGATC
>DATMMB010000290.1:0-10657 GCA_035569895.1 Solirubrobacteraceae bacterium
GTGGGCGGGCCCGCCCAAAAGCACTCCTCCCGCGCTCGCCGCCTGCAGGCCGAGAATCACCCGGAACAGGGTCGTCTTGCCCGCCCCGTTCGATCCGATCAGGCCCGTGAACTCACCCGGCGCGATCTGAAAGTCGACCCGGTCGAGGATCGTGCGCCCGGCAAGCCGCACGCTCACCCCCTGCACTGTGAGGATGTCCCTGCTCACCGGTGCGCCGTCTGGGATCACAGCTTTTCAGTGGAGATACCGTGCGCGACGGCCTTTTCCAGGGCATTGACCTCGGCGAGCATCCACGACTGGTAGTCGTAGCCCGGGGTCGGCATCGTCTCGTAGACCCCGACCACCGGAATCCCGGCACGCTTGGCGGCCTGCACAAACGATTCCGTGAGCGCGTCCGTGACCTGCTGATTGTGGACGAACACCTTGACCTTGTGCCCAGAGAAAAGACTGTTCTGAAGGGTCACGAGCTGGGGAGCGGGGTCGGTGCCGTTCATGATGTCCGCCTGAAACGGAAATGGCGTCAGGTTCTTCGTCCCGGCGGCTTCGAGCATGTAGTCGCCGACCGGCTCGGTCGTCGCGACCGGCGTGTTCGGGTGGGCAGCCTTGAACTTCGCGATCGCCGCGTACCACGGCTTTAGCGATTCTTCGAATTTATTGGCGTTCTCCTGGAAGTACGGCGCGTGAGCGGGCTGCAGCGCCGAAAGGTCGCTGACCAGCGCTCTGGCCACCGCCGGCATCGTTTCCGGTTTGTACCAAAGGTGCGGGTTCGGGGTCGATCCCGGCAGGCCGAGCAGCTTCTGGACGTTGATGACCTTCCGCGAAGAATCGGATCCCGCCCCCCCGGCCGACTCGATCTTTTCCATGTAAGTGTCATAGCCGACCCCGTTTTCGATCAGCAGGCGCGCGGCGCTGACCGCCTCGGCGACGCTCGGGCTGGCCTCGAAGGTGTGGGGGTCGGTGTTGGGGTTGCTCTCGATCGCGGTGACCTTTACGTACTTGCCGCCGATCTGTTCGATGACGTTCGCGTACTCGTTCTCCGCGCCGACCGCGTCGATCGTGGCGCTCGAGGAGCCCCCACTCGAGGAAGCCGAGGAGCTGCCGCCACAGCCCGCCGCCAACGCGGCTGCGAGCCCGGCAACCAGCGCGAGCGCTGCGGCGAGGGCAATACGTGGGCGGGTCGTGGAACGTGCGTGGACCATGGCGTTGGGGGGGTCCTCTCCAAAAGGGTTGGCTGTCGATCACGCCGCCACCCTACCATAATAAGACTAGGTCTTGTTCTTATTTGGTCGTTCGGGCATCCCCAGCTCCAGCAGCTCCCCACCGCCCTCGTGGTCGACCTGCAAGGTGGTGTGCTCCAGCCCGAAGCGCTCGCGCAGCAGCCGCTCGAGCTCCCATCGCGCCGCGTGGCAATCGGCGTCGCGCGCCACCAGCACGTGCGCGGAGAGGGCGGGGAAGCCAGCGGAAAGCTCCCACACGTGCAGGTCGTGCACCTCCACGACGCCCGGCTGGGAGGCGAGCGCGTGGCCGATCTCCCGCGGATCGAGCCCCGGCGGCGCCGCCTCCAGGAAGATGCGCCCCGAGGCGCGCAGCAGACCGAAGGCGGAACGCAGCATCAAAGCGGCGACCAGCAGCGAGGCGAGCGGGTCGGCGCGCTCGAAGCCCGTGAGAAGGATCACGGCCCCCGCGAGCGCGGTGCCGATGAACGCGAACAGGTCGGTGAGGATGTGCTGGAAGGAGCCCTCGATGCTCATGTGCGCCTCACGCCCCGCGCCCGCGAGCGCGGCGGTGGCGGCGCCGTTGACCGCGATCCCCGCCAGCGCCACCGCCACCATCGTCCAGGCCGAGACCGACGGCGGGGAGATCAACCGCAGCACCGCCGAGTAAACGATCAGCGCGGCGAGCACCAGCAACGTGATCCCGTTGGCCTGCGCCGCCAGCGCCTCCACGCGCAGAAAGCCGTACGTCATCGCCCCGCGCGCCGGCCGCGCCGCCAGGCGCAGCGCCACCAGCGACAGGCCCAGCGCGGCGGCGTCGGTGAGCATGTGGGCCGCGTCGGAGAGCAGCGCCAGCGAGTGGGAGAGGATGCCAGCGGCGACCTCTGCCGCCATGAAGACGAGGATCAGTGCCAGCGCCGCCCCGACGCGGCGCGTGGAGGCCGGCGGGCCGTGCAACAGGCCGTGGCCGTGGCCGTGACCCGCGTGCGCCGCATCGCTCCCATGCACGGCGTGAGGGTGGCCGTGACCCGCGTGCGGGTGCCCGCCGCGAGGGTGTCGGTGGGTGTGAACGCGACTCACCACCGCGCGATCGGCGTCAACCCGAGCCGGCGGGCGGCGACGCGGAGGCCGCTTCGCCGTCCGGGCCTTCTTCCTCGATCGCGCGGCGACGGCCAACCAGCAGCACCACCAGCACCACCACGATCACCACGATCAGGATGCCGCCGGCGATGTAGCGCAGTTTGTGGTGGGTCGTTTTGGATTTGGGCTTGGCGGTGGCGATCGCGAACGACGACCCGCCGGCGGTCGCCGCCACGCGCAGCGGGGTCACCTCGGCGGGGGTGTAGACGACGGTGTAGTGCTGCCCTCCCCGCGTCGAGGCGTGCGCGCGCGGGCCGCTCGGGTGCAGCACGATCGCGACGATTTCCCGTCTGTGCAGCTGCGCCAGCAGTTCCGCGTAGGACTCGGACTGGAAGTGGGTGGCGAGCGCGGGAGCGGCGAGGATGGCCGACAGTGCAAGCGCCCCGCATGCCAACCACGGCCCGAGGCGTGTGATCGAGTTGCGCATCGGCAGAACCCTAGCGCCGCGGCTCAGGACACGCGGCGCGCATATGCGCAGACTGCCGTCGTCAGACTCAGGTTATATTCTCGAGATGCATAGCTCTAATATAGTTCCACTCTAGGGCATAAAGCTGTGGGGAAGGGGCTGCATGCCCGGCCGAGTCGAACACGAGCCGCCGGGCGGACGGCTGGGAGGTGTCATGCGCCAACAAGATGGGGGTCCGCGGTCGGCGGGTAGGTCACCAAGCGCCACTACTCCTCGGCCTCGCGTCGATAGCCCAGACGCCCCGGAGTGATGCGCTTCTTGCCGCCCACCGTCGCGATCGCCACCTTGGGGGCGCTTGCTTACGCTCTCGTCGAAAGGGTCTGGCCGCTCGCCGGCGTTGTCGTCGTCGTGCTCGCTATCGAGGTGTTCTTCCTGCCTCGGATGACCGGGCCGTTCGAACTCAGCGGCAGACGATTCCGCTTCCGCGGGGTCCTCGTAGAGCCTGACAACCCTACGCAGTCGCCTCATCTCGAAATTGAGCCTCCAGACCCGCCGCAGCCTCCGGCTCCTCCCGGAACGATTCAATCGAGCGAGGATCAATCGGCCTGATACTGCCGTCTGGCAGCTGGATCTCCAGCATGGCGTTGGTCGCGGTCGCCTTACGGAAAGCTGCGTCCCATTCGGCGAGTTTCGCCTGAACCACGAACTCCGCGCCGTCGGCAAGTCTGACCCTGATCGCCATCGCTGTAGCTATTAATCGTTTATCTGCAATCAAATGTAGCGGTTGACCGTTCGCATCGAGACGAGCTTTTGGCTATTGCGAAGGATAGTTGGTCACGTCGCGCATAAATGTTTCTGACTCCGAATCTTGCTCGCGACGGGGGTAGACAGACCCTTCGCCGTATGCAGACAGACAAACATCTGCAGACAGGAGTCTACACCCGCCCGGTGTCGCGCCGGTAGGCCCGCTGGGCGAGCAGCGCGAAGACCAGCGTCCACGCCGCCAGCACGACCCACGCCTTGGTGGGCCACGCGTGGCCGGTGAGCACCACGCGCGAGGCCTCCACCAGCCAGTAGGAGGGGAGGATCTGAGCGACTTCGTAGAGGAAGCCGCTGTTCGGAGAGATCGGAAACCAGGTGCCGCCGAGGAACGCCAGCAGCGCCACCCCGCCGCCCACCGCCGGGCCGATCGAGTCGGGGGTGAGCATGTGACCGATCGCGATCCCCAGCGCCGCGAAGGGGATCAGGCAGATGAGGATAAGCACCGTCATGTGCAGCCACTCGCCGGCCGGCAGCGACACGCCGAGCGCGGTCCCGCAGATGTAGAGAACGGCGATCGTCAGCAGCGCCATCATGTAGGCGGTGAGAACCTTGGCGCGCAGGTAGGCGCGGGTGGAGAGCGGGGAGATGCGCAGTTGGCGGTTCCAGCCCACCGCCCGCTCGGCGGCGATGCGGGCCCCGCTCGACAGCATCCCGCTCATCGTGCCGAAGGAGACCATCCCGATCATGTAGTAGAGCGGCGCGAAAACGCCGGTGCCGGCGAGATTGTGGTTGTGGCGCTGGGGCCCTGCGATCAGGAAGTAGAGGACGAGCGGGAAACCGAGCGAGAGAATGAAGAAGCGCCGGTTTCGCACCGTGCGCAACAGCTCGAAGCGCGTGTAGGCAAGCGAGCTCATCGCGCGTGCACCTCCGCACGCCGGTTCAGCGGCACGGGCGCCAGACCGCGCCGGCGGGCTCCTCGACTCGCGCCGGGCACCGCGGCACTCACTTCGCACCACCTCCGACCGCCGCCGCGGCACCCCCGGTCGGCGCGCCGATGTCGGCGTCCTCGGCGGTGAGTTGCAGGAATGCCTCCTCCAGCCCCGCGGCGGCGATCTCGATGTCGCGGGCGTCGGGATACCCGGCCAGCAGCGCGCGGATCGCGGCGTCGGAGTCGGCGCAGCTCAACACCACCGCCTCGCCGCGGCGGTCGGCGCCGCTGACGCCCGGCAGCGCCGCCAGCGCGTCCAGGGCGGCGCCGGGGAGCGTGGCGCGGATCGTGCGCGTGCCCACCATCGCCTTGATCTCGGTGGGCGGGCCGTCGGCGACCACCACGCCGTGCGCCATCAGAATCGCCCGGTCGGCGTAGGCGTCGGCCTCCTCCAAATAGTGGGTGGCGAACAGGATCGTCTTGCCGCGCGCGGCCAGCTCGCGCATCGTCGTCCAAAACGAGCGCCGGCCCTCGACGTCCATCGCCACGGTGGGCTCGTCGAGCACGAGCAGCCGGGCGTCGGAGACCAGCGCGACCGCGAAGCGCACGCGCTGTGTCTGCCCGCCGGAGAGCTTCTGCGTGCGCCGTCCGGCGATCTCGCTCAGGCCGGTCAGCTCGAGCGCCTCCGCGACGTCGAGCGCCGCGGGATAGAGCGAGGCGACCATCGCGACCAGCTCCCCGACCGACAGGTCGCGGATCAGCGCGCCGGTCTGTAGCATCGCGCCGACCTCCCCGTGCGCGACCGCCGCGGAGGGGGTGTCGCCGAGCACCGAGACGGTGCCGCCGTCGGGCTCGGAGAGGCTGAGGATCATGTCGATCGTCGTGGACTTGCCGGCGCCGTTGGGCCCGAGCAGCGCGACCGTTTCGCCGACGTCGATCGACACGTCAATGCCGCGCACGGCGTGCACCGAGCCATAGCTCTTGCGCAGCCCCGAGACCTCGATCGCGCGGGCGCTCACCGGCGCCCCTGCCGGCGCCCCTGCCGGCGCAGGCACGCACGCGAGCTCCTGCGCACAGGGCCAGGACCGCGGGTCCGCGGATCGCCGCGTGCCTGCGCGCCGGCGCTCACTTGCCGCGCCTGATGCGAGCGGCCTTCATGCGCTCAGTCTTACCCAACTCCACCTTGCGCATGCGCACGGTTTGCGGGGTGACCTCGACGCACTCGTCCTCGCGCACGAACTCCATCGCCTGGTCGAGCGTGAGCTTGCGGTGGGGGATCAGCCGCTCGAGCACATCCGAGGTGGAGGAGCGCATGTTCGTCAGATGCTTCTCCTTGACAGGGTTGACGTCGATGTCCTCCGAGCGGGCGTTCTCGCCGACGATCATCCCCTCGTAGACCTCCTCGCCGGGGCCGACGAACAGCGTGCCGCGTTCCTGCAGGTTCATCAGCGCGAACTGGACGGTCTCGCCCCGGCGGTCGGCTATCAAGGCCCCGGTGGCGCGTGTGCGCATCTCCCCCGCCCAGCGCTCCCAGCGGTCGAAGACGTGGTGCATCATCCCCGTGCCGCGCGTCTCGGTGATGAACTCGGTGCGGAAGCCAATCAAGCCGCGGGCGGGCACGAGATAGTCCATTCGCACCCAGCCGGTGCCGTGGTTGGTCATGTGCTCCATGCGCCCCTTGCGCAGAGCAAGCATCTGCGTGACGACGCCGACGTACTCCTCGGGCACGTCGATCGAGAGCCGCTCAACCGGCTCGTGGCGCTTGCCGTCGATCTCGCGCTCCAACACGCGCGGCTGGCCGACCGTCAGCTCGAAGCCCTCGCGGCGCATGATCTCGACAAGCACCCCAAGCTGCAGCTCGCCGCGGCCCTGGACCTCCCACGACTCCGAGCCGACGCCGCCGGTATGGACCACGCGCAGCGAGACGTTGCCGATCAGCTCGGCGTCAAGGCGGTCGCGCAGCTGGCGCGCGGTGAGCTTGGAGCCCTCGCGGCCAGCCATCGGCGAGGTGTTGATGCCGAGCGTGATCGACAGCGAGGGCTCATCGACGGTGATCACCGGCAGCGGACGCGGATCTTCGGGGTCGGCGAGCGTCTCCCCGATCGTCACCTCCGCGATCCCCGCCACCGCGATGATCTCCCCGGGCCCCGCCTCCGCGGCCTCGACGCGGTCGAGCGCCTCGGTGACGTACAGCTCGGAGACCTGCGCACGCTCGATCGAGCCGTCGGCGCGGCACCAGGCGAGCGGCTGGCTGCGGCGGATCGAGCCGTTGCGCACGCGGCAGATCGCGAGGCGCCCGACGTAGGGGGAGGCGTCGAGGTTGGTGACCAGCGCCTGCAGCGGGTGGTCGGGCTCGTAGGTGGGCGGCGGGATGTGCTCCAACAGTAAGTCAAGCAGCGGCGCGAGGCTCCCGGCCCCCGCAGCCGAGGCCCGGCCCACGCCTCCCTGCTCCTCACCCTCCCCGGCCCGCGTCCCACCGGCCCCGGCCCGCGTCCCACCGGCCCCGGTCTGCGTCCCACCGGCCCCGGCCTGGGTCCCACCCGCCGCCTGCTCGCCCGCACCGCCGCCGACCGCCACGCCGGCGCGCGTCACCGACTCCTCGTGCTCCAGCGACGCGATGCCGGCCTTGGCGTTGCAGTAGACGATCGGGAACTCGATCTGGGACTCGTCGGCGTCGAGGTCGAGGAACAGCTCGTACACCTCGTCGATCACCTCGGAGACGCGCGCGTCGGGGCGATCGACCTTGTTGACGACAAGGATCACCGGCAGCCGCGCCTCAAGCGTCTTGCGCAGCACGAAGCGCGTCTGCGGCAGCGGCCCCTCGGAGGCGTCCACCAGCAGCAGCACCCCGTCGACCATCGTCAGCCCCCGCTCGACCTCCCCCCCAAAGTCGGCGTGGCCGGGGGTGTCGACGATGTTGAGCTTCACGCCCCGGTAGCGCAGCGCGGTGTTCTTGGCGAGGATCGTGATGCCCTTCTCGCGCTCGAGGTCCATCGAGTCGAGCACCCGCTCGGCCACGTCCTGGCCAGCGCGAAACGCCCCCGACTGCCAC
Source organism: Solirubrobacteraceae bacterium (assembly GCA_035569895.1). Classification (GTDB taxonomy): domain Bacteria; phylum Actinomycetota; class Thermoleophilia; order Solirubrobacterales; family Solirubrobacteraceae; genus Palsa-744. Next base: position 7,503 of record DATMMB010000290.1, read on the forward strand.
AGCATCGCGTCGACAAGCGTGGTCTTGCCGTGGTCGACGTGGGCGACGATCGCCACGTTGCGGATGTCCTCGCGGGGTGTGGGCACGGCGTGACAGGCTAGCGGGAGATCGGGTAGAGCGGATGGGCTTGGCGAGCGAGACCGCGGCGAACGGACGGACCGGCCGGTCTCGCCGAGCGCGAGCCCAGCGCAGGGCAAACGTCCCGTTGAGTCCGTTGATTAGAAACATTTCAAGAGGGTGCTTGGCCGTTCCGCCCACGCCGCCCGCGGAGACGCGCGCTCGGCCTTGACGCCCGTGGAGCGGATGTGCATCGTTGACGCCAAAAAGCTACGTGTAATTACTAAATATCGGAAGAAGGACATACAATGGCAAAAACAGTAAAAACCGTTCAATGGAGCCTGCTGCTGCTCCTGGCCATCAGCGCCGTCGCGGCAGCACCCGCCTCGGCGGCCTCGCCCGAATGGTGGGTCGAAGGCAGTGAAATCGCCAAAGCGGAAACTATCGCCGAAACGGTGGCGATCAAACAAGCGCCAACGCTCACGGTGGGCAGCATCGCCACGATCGTGTGCTCGACCATCAAAGTAAAGAATGGGATCATCAGGCCGGGCAACTCAAACAGCGGCACATTCGCATTCGAAAGCTGTTCAGTTGTAAGTCAGCCAAACTGCGAAGTCCCCAATTTCAGCTCAGAACCACTGGTCTTCCCGCTCGAAGGATCGGGCGCAAAACTGAAACTGAACTTCCAACCAGCAAGCGGCAGAACGCTGGCTGTGCTCGTCATCAACAGCAGCGGAGGGACGTGCGCGGTGGCGAAAACGTACACCATCACAGACGGCACCAGTAAAGGCATGGCATGCAACTACCCGGGGGTGGAAACAGAAAAGACAGAACACGAGCTGGTGTTCAACTCGGAAACCGGCAGCGAAGCATTTGTCGGCTCGACCAAAGTCCTATTCGAAGGCGACTTCTTCGCAAAACTCTCCTCAGGACACAAATGGTCAGTTAAATAGCCCCCAACCACGCACCGCCTACGCGCGCATCGTCCGTGCTGTCTGACGGGCGATGCGCACTCCGAAGCGCGTAAGCGCCGACGGCATCCGTTCGGCGGCCGCCACCACCGTCTCCAGCGCGGCGGCGAAGCGGCGGATCTCCGACTCCTCGATCACGAGCGGCGGGAGCGCCTTGATCACGTTCATGCGGTGACCGGCGACCTGGCAAAAGATATGGTGGTCGTGAAAGAGAGGGACGACCACCAACTGCGAGAAGAGGCCCGGCTGGGCGCGCTCCAAGGCGTTCCAGGCCGCGCGCGCGGAGCGGCCTTCGGGGGGACCCAGCTCGATCGCCCACATCAGCCCCAGGCCGCGCACGTCACGCACGATCGCGTGGCGCTCCACCAGCGGCCGTGTCAGCTCCAGCAGCAGCTCGCCCATCCGCGCGGCGTGCTCGACCAGGCCCTCCCGTTCGAGCACCCGCAGCGTCGCGAGGCCGGCGGCGGCGGCGAGGTCGTTGCCACCGAACGTGGAGCCGTGGCGCACCGCCCGTTCCATCCCGTCGAACACGCGGTCGAAGGCGGCGCGCGAGACGAGCACCGCGCCGATCGGGACGAGTCCGCCGGACAGCGCCTTGGCGAGGCACACGACGTCGGGCTGCAGGTCCCAGTGCTCCAGTGCGAGGAAGCGCCCTGTGCGCCCGAGCCCCGTCTGCACCTCGTCGCACACGAACAGCGCGCCGGCCGCGCGGCAGCGCTCCTGGACCCCCTGCAGGTAGCCGGGCGGCGGTAGGTTGACGCCCTTGCCCTGGATCGGCTCCACCACGAACGCGGCCACGTCGCCCCGGTCCAGCTCACGTTTGAGCGCATCGAGGTCGCCGAACGGCACCGCCGCGCAGGCGGGCAGCAGCGGCCCGAAGCCGTCGCGAAAGTGGGCGTCGCCGTTGAGCGAGAGCGCGCCGAGCGTGAGTCCGTGGAAGGCGTGCTCGGCGTACAGCACCCGCCGACGCCCCGTCGCCGCACGGGCGATCTTGATCGCCGCCTCGACCGCCTCGGTGCCGCTGTTGGCGGACACCATCGCCGCCACGCTCGCCGGCGCGCGCGCAAGCAGTTGCTCGGCGAGCACCCCGCAGAGCAGCGTCACGCCAAGCTGGGGCAGGTTGCCGGTGCGCGCCGCCAGCGCCTCCTCGATCGCGGCGATCGCCTCCGGGTGGTTGCGCCCGATCGCGAACACGCCGTAGCCGCCGAACAGGTCGAGGTGGCGCTCGCCGGCGGCGTCGATCAGGTGCGCCCCCTCTCCCGTGACCCACGTCTTGTCGAACCCGAGCGTGCGCAGAATGCGCCCCATCTGCGGGTTGAGGTGGCGGTCGTTCAGCTCCAGCTCCTCCCCCGTCCGCGAGGCGATGATCTCGCGCACCGGGGGGATTGGAGCGGGGGTCATGTCATGAAGCGTAGGCCCGCTTGCGCGCGCGGCGCTCCTCGGGGACCGTGACGACATCCCACGCGAGCCCGGTGCGCTGCAGGCCGTGGATCACGAGCGCCGAGATGTCGGGCTGGCGCCAGGAGAGGCCGTGGCTGGCGGAGGTGGGGAAGGCGTGGTGGTTGTTGTGCCACGCCTCGCCGAAGGTGGGCAGCGCCAGCCAGGCGAGGTTGCGCGAGTGGTCCTCGGTGGCGTAGTCGCGGCGGCCGAAGAAGTGGCAGAGCGAGTTGATCGAGTAGGTGACGTGGTGGAGCACGAGCATCCGCACCGCGCCGCCCCACAGCAGGCCAGTGAGCCCGGCTTGCCAGGTGCCGCCGATCGCGTAGCCGAGGCCGAAGGCGGCGGCGAGACCGCCTATCGCCCACACGAAGAAGGTGCGATCGACGAACTCGACCACGGGGTCGGCGATCAGGTCGGGGGCGTAGCGCTCGCGCGAGCCGCGCTCGGTGTGGATGAACAGCCAGCCGAGGTGCGCGTGGACGAGGCCGCGCAGGGCGCCGCGCAGGCCGACGCCGTGGTCGACGTGGGGGCTGTGGGGGTCGCCCTCCTTGTCGGAGAAGGCGTGGTGCTTGCGGTGGTCGGCCACCCACGAGATGATTGGCCCCTCGATCGCCGCCGACCCCAGCACCGCGAGCACGCCGCGCACCGCAGGGAAGGTCTTGAAGGAGCGATGGGTGAAGAGGCGGT
>DATMMB010000291.1:0-6129 GCA_035569895.1 Solirubrobacteraceae bacterium
CCCTCCCCCAGTGCCCCCACCCCGCCGTCTTGAACGCCCGCGATCACGCGAGGGGGCTGGTTGTCCATGATCGTGCTCGGCATCGACCCCGGCCTCGCCAACGCCGGCTACGGAGTGGTCGCCCGCCGCGCGCGGGGACTAGCCGCGCTCGACGGGGGCGTGATCGACACGCCCGCCGGGGCCGCGTTGGAGTCGCGCCTGGCGAGCGTGCACGGGCGCGTGCTGGAGCTGATCGACGAGCACCGCCCCGCCGCGATGGCGCTGGAGCAGCTGTACTTCGGGCAGAACGTGCGAACCGCGTTCGCGGTCGGGCACGCTCGCGGGGTGACGATGCTCGCCGCTGGGGAGCGCGGGGTGCCGTGCTTCTCCTACACCCCCCAACGCGTGAAGTCCTCCGTCTGCGGCAACGGCCGCGCGGACAAGGGCCAGGTTGCGCGGATGGTGCAGATGCTCTTGTCCCTCCCCGAGCTGCCCGCGCCCGACCACGCCTCCGACGCGCTTGCGGTGGCGCTCTGCCACCTGAACGCGGCGCCGCTTGCACACGCGATGGCCGAGGCGGTAGGCGCGTGATCGCCCTGCTGCGCGGCGAGCTGGCGGTGCGCCGTGCCGACCACGTGGTGATCCTCTGTGGCGGCGTCGGCCATCGGGCGGCGGTGTCGGCCGAGACGCTGCGCCACATCCCCGCGGTGGGCGCCGACACCACGCTGCACACGCACCTGATCGTGCGCGACGACGCCCTGCAGCTGTACGGCTTTCACTCCGAGCAGGAGCGCGATCTCTTCCTGATGCTGCTCTCCGTGCAGGCGGTCGGACCCAAGGTGGCGCTCGCGGTGCTTTCCGCCGGTGCGCCGCGCGAGCTGCTCGCCGCGCTCGCCGCCGGCGACGTCGCCCGCTTTCAGGCGGTGCCGGGCATCGGCAAGCGCACCGCGGAGCGGATCATCGTCGAGCTGCGCGAGCAGGTTGGGGCGACGGTCGAGGATTGGGACCCGCCCGCCCCGTCCGCCGGTGGCGCGATCGCCGCGCGGCGCGGACAGAGCCCGCGCACGCTCGCTCGCGACGGCCTGCTGGAGCTCGGCTACACCCACAACGAGGCGGAGGAGCTGCTGCGCGACGCCGCCGGCGACAGCGCTGAGGAGCTGCTGGCGCAGGCGCTGCGCACGGCGGGGCAGCCGTGGTCGGGGTGAGCGCGAGAATGCTTCCACCCTCCTGCCGCGGTGACCGCCCGCACCGCTCACCGCGAGGTCCTCAGGCGCGCGAGGAAGGGCGGGGATGAGTCGCATCCAATCCCCCGACCTCGACGCGCGCGACGAGCGGGAGGAGGAGCTCGAGCGATCGCTGCGCCCCCGCCGTCTGCGCGAGTTCGTCGGTCAGCGTTCCCTATGTGAGCAGCTGTCGGTCGCGATCGAGGCCGCCGTCGCGCGCGAGGAGGCGCTCGACCACCTGCTGCTCGCCGGTCCGCCCGGACTCGGCAAGACCTCCCTCGCGCAGATCGTCGCCGCCGAGCTCGATGTGCCGTTTGTGCAAACCGCCGGCCCGGCGCTTGAGCGAAAGGGAGACATCGCCGCGTTTCTCACCGCGCTGGAGCCGCGCTCGGTGTTCTTCGTCGATGAGATCCATCGCTTGGCGCGCGCGTTGGAGGAGACCTTCTACCCGGCGATGGAGGATCGCCGTCTGCCGATCACCGTCGGCCAGGGCGCCGGCGCGCGCGTGGTGACGCTCGAGCTGCCGCCGTTCACGCTCGTCGGCGCGACCACCCGCACGGGCCTGTTGACGACGCCGCTGCGCGACCGCTTCGGCATCCAGGCGCGCCTTCAGCCCTACACGATCGCCGAGCTTGCGGCGATCGTCGAACGCTCTGCCGGCATCCTCGAGATCCCGCTCCAACCGGGCGCCGCCGAGGCGATCGCCGCGCGCGCCCGCAACACCCCGCGCGTGGCCAACCGCCTGCTGCGGCGCGTGCGCGACTACGCGCAGGTGCGCATGGGCGGCGTGCTCGATGGCGACGCCGCGCGCGCGGCGCTGCGACTGCTGGAGGTCGACGAGCGCGGCCTCGACCGCCTCGACCGCGAGATCCTGCGCGCGATCTGCGAGAAGTTCGCCGGCGGCCCCGTCGGCCTCTCGACGCTCGCCGTCGCCGTGGGGGAGGAGCGCGACACGATTGAGGACGTGTACGAGCCGCACCTGCTGCGCGAGGGCCTGATCAAGCGCACCCCGCGTGGCCGTGCCGCCACGCCGGCGGCCTTCGCCCATCTCGGGCTCCAGGCGCCGGCGAGCGCCGATGCAGCGCTTTTCTAGCGACCGGGGCCTCCCCGCCGCGCCTTCCCTACTCTTCCTGATGACACCGCCATGTCCCACCCGTTCATCTGCCCCAACTGCGGCCATCGCTCCAGCGAGCTCGACCGCAATCTCGGCTTCACCCGCCAGCCAAAGGGCTGCGCCAAGTGCGGCTTCGCTTTTCTATTTGAACTACTCGACGACTACTACCCCGCGCCGGATGCCGCGTTCTTCGTGTGCGACCGCGAGGGGCGGGTGATCGGCTGCGGCAAGAACTCCTTCGCGCTCACCGGCCTGGAGGAGGAAGCGGTGATCGGCCAGCCGGTCGCGCAGGCGCTCGGCCTCGAGTTCTCGAGCGGCGACGACCCGGTTGGCACGGTGCTGGAGTGGGGGGTGCGCGCGCTCGGCAAGCCCGTGCGCGTCAGCGGCGACCGCGACCTGCCCGCCAGCGCGCGTGCCGACATGTTCCCCGCCTACGACGACGAAGGCGGTCTTTTGCTCGTGCTTACCCCCGACAAGTAGTCTTGGTCGGAATGACCGCCCCGTCGTCAACCTCAGCCCCACGAGCTCACCTGTATCGGCCCTCGACCATGCTGCCGTCGCCCCCGCGCTCCGGTCCTCAGACACGGCGGGGCGGCCAGCCCACGGTTGGGCAATGAGCGATCGCCGCCGAAACTCGCTGGTGCTGCTGCTGGTCGCGCTGCTGCTGGCGGTGTCGGCGATCGTGATCGCCACCAAACCGACGCGCCTCGGCCTCGACCTCAAGGGCGGCGTGTCGCTCGTCTACAAGGGGATCCCCACCCCGCACGCCAAAGTCAACAGCGAATCGCTCAACCGCGCGATCAACATCATGCGCAAGCGCGTCGACCAGCTCGGCGTCGCGCAACCCGAAATCCAGCTGTACGGCGCCAACGAAATCGACGTGTCGCTGCCCGACGTGACCAACGTCAAGCGTGCCGAGGACCAGGTCGGCAAGACCGCCCAGCTGCTCTTCTACGACTGGGAGCCCAACGTGATTGGGCCCTCCGGCAACCCCGAACCGACCAACCGCGCCGCCACCTGCGGGGGCGAACCGGCCGCTGTGCGCTGCGGGCTGCCCGAGTACGCGGCGGTGCAGCTCGCCGCCAAACGCAAGCCCTACCTCTACCCCAACGCGACCACCATGGCAAAGGGATGCACAGCCGCGCAGGTCGATGGCTGCATCTACGGCTCGTGGTACTTGCTCGACACCAAGCACGAAAAAGTGCTGTGCGTCGGCGGCAAGCCGATCTGCGGCCCCGCCGACACGCAGGCCGAGCTGTACGCCGACGGCTACAAACCGCCGGCCGGCGCCAAGCCGAAGGCGGTGCGCGTCAACCCCGGCACGGTGCTCGTGCAGGCCCGTCCCGAAGAATTCAAGAACAAAATCGTCAAGGCCGAACCGAACAGCTTCTACGTCCTCAACGACAACCCGGTGCTCGAAGGCGGCGACATCAACAACCCGCAGCAGAGCTACCAGAGCGAAGGCGGCGGCTCGGGCCTGCCCGACGTCACGTTCGGCTTCGACTCGCACGGCAAGACGGTGTTCGAACGGGTGACGAAGGAAATCGCCAAGCGCGGCGAAAACGCGCAGCTGCCCGGCGTCTCCAAGAATGAAGCGCTGCAGCACTTCGCGATCGTGCTCGACGAACAGGTGATCACCGCCCCGTCGATCGACTACACCGCCTACCCCAACGGGATCGACGCCTCCAACGGCTCGGAGATCACCGGCGGCTTCACGCTCACCTCCGCGCAGAACCTCGCCGACGAGCTGCAGTCGGGCGCGCTGCCGATCAAGCTCGAACAGATCTCCCACTCGCAGGTGTCGGCGACGCTCGGCAAAACGGCGCTCAACCAGGGCCTGCTTGCGATGGCCGTGGGCCTCCTGGTCGTGTGCATCTTCCTGCTGACCTTCTATCGCGTGCTGGGCATGATCGCGATCGCGGGCCTCGGGATCTACAGCGTCTACTACTTCGCGCTGATCAAGGCGATCCCGATCACGCTGACGCTGCCCGGCATCGCCGGCCTGATCCTCACGATCGGTATCGCCGCCGACGCCAACATCGTGATCTTCGAGCGCATCAAGGAGGAGATCCGCGCCGGCAGGTCGATCCCCGCGGGCATCGCCGCCGGCTACAAACGCGGCTTCGCGGCGATCGTCGACGCCAACGTCGTGACGTTCATGACCGCCTTCATCCTGTTCGCGCTCGCCACCGCCGAAGTGCAGGGCTTCGCCTTCACGCTCGGCATCGGCACGCTGCTGTCGCTGTTCACCGCCGTGCTCGCCACGCAGGCGGTGCTCGGCGCGATGGGCCGCTCGCGGGTGATCGGCCACCCCGCGCTGCTCGGCGCCGCGCGCGCCAAGCGCGCGATCCGCTTCGACTTCATGGGCGCCTCCAAGTGGTTCTTCTCCCTGTCGGGCACGATCCTGCTGATCGGGGCGCTCGCGATCGGCGGCAAGGGGATCAACCTCGGCATCGACTTCACCTCCGGCACCCGCATCCAGACCGGCTTCACCAAGCCGATCTCCCAGGAACAGATCCGCTCGGTGCTGCGCGAACACCACATCTCCAACCCCCAGATCCAGAAGCTGACCGGCGACAAGGCGGTCGGCGGCAGCGGCTACCAGATCTCCATCAAACACATCAAGCCCGCCCAGGTGGCGGCGGTCGAGGAATCGCTCGCCAAGGTGAGCCCGCTGCGCGACAACTCGGACACCTCGATCGGGCCGACCTTCGGGCAGGCGGTCGCCCACGCGGCGATCATCGCGATCATCGCCTCGCTGCTCGTGATCTCCGTGTACATCGCGCTGCGCTTCGAGTGGAAGTACGCGGTCCCCGTGCTGATCGCACTGATGCACGACCTCTTGATCACCTCGGGCGTGTACGCGCTCACCGGCCGCGAAGTCTCGAGCGCCACCGTCGCTGCGCTGCTGACGATCCTCGGCTACTCGCTGTACGACACGATCATCGTGTTCGACCGCGTGCGCGAGAACGTGCCGCGGATGCCACGCGCCGCCTTCTCGCAGATCGTCAACCGCTCGATGGCGGAGGTGATCACGCGTTCGCTGGCCACCAGCTTCTGCACGCTGCTGCCGGTGCTCGCGCTGCTGTTGTTCGGTGGCGAAACGCTCAAGAACTTCGCGTTCGCGCTGATGGTGGGGATCGCCTCCGGCGCCTACTCCTCGATCTTCATCGCCTCCCCTGTGCTCACGCACTGGAAGGAACGCGAAGGCGCCTACCGCAACCGCCGCGCGCGCCTGCTGCGCGACTTCGGCGAAGTGCCCGCCTACGCCGCTACGCTCGACGGCGCACCGATCGATGTGGAGCCCTCTCAGCAGCGCCGTCGCCGCCGCCAGGGGGGGCTGCTCGTCGCCGAGGAGCCGGGCGAGCAGGTATCCAAGGAGGAGTTTGACGAGATGGTGCGCGACCTCGACATCGAGCGCGGCGGCGCCGCCGGGGCCCGCGGCAACGGCCGCAGGGGTCGCGCCGGACGCGCCGGGACGGCCACGCGCACGGTGCCGCCTCCCGCTCGCGCGCCCAAAGCGTCCGCCTCGCCACCAGCCGAGCCGCCGCCGCCGGAGCCGGCCGCCGATTTGGCGCCGGAGGATCTCGTGTTGAAGGACCAGTCGAAACGCCAGAAACGCCCGCGCAATCGCCGCCACGGGAGGAGCCGATGAACGGGGGCCGCTGCGTCCGGTGCGCGCGCCGCGTCACTCGCGCGCGCGTTCCGCTGAGCCTGGATCCGCAGATTCCGGGGTCGCCCCGCCGCCGGAAGGAGGGGAGTCGCTGATGGGGGTGCTCGGCTGGGTGATGATGGGCCTCGCGCTATGGCACT
>DATMMB010000292.1:0-3599 GCA_035569895.1 Solirubrobacteraceae bacterium
TATGTATGGGAGCGGGGCTTCGCCCCGCTTGGATCGGGCCGCGTTGAGCTCCACCAGGCTCCTGGTCCTCGCGAGCGACATCGTGCCGTAGCGCTGCTCCATCTCGCGCACCAGGTTCTGCAGCGCGTTGGCGGCCATCCGGGGGCTCGTGATCACCGGGGTGAGCAGGTGGGGAATCGACTCGTAATGGTTGAGCTCGACCTGCTTGGGGTCCACCAGCACCAGCCGCGCCTCGTGCGGCGTTGCGCGCAGCAGCACGCTCGAGAGCATCGCGTTGATCGCCGCCGACTTGCCCGCGCCAGTCGTTCCGGCGACGAGCAGGTGGGGCATCTTGGCCAGGTCGGCGCCCACCACCTTGCCGGCGACGTCCTTGCCCAGCCACACCGACAGCGGCGAGGACTCCGCCGGCGGCTCGCCGAAGACGTCGCCGAGGCGCACGATCCTACGGCGCGCGTTCGGCACCTCGACGCCAACGGCCTGCTTGCCGGGGATCGGCGCGAGGATGCGGATGTCGGTGGCGGCGAGCGCGTAGGCGAGGTCGTCCTTCAACTGCGTCACCTTCGCCACCTTGGTGCCGGGCGCGAGGCGCAGCTCGTAGCGGGTGATGTGCGGCCCCGCCACCGTGCCGATCACCTTCGCCTGCACGCCGAAGTGCCCGAGCGCCTCCACCAGGCTCGCGGCGGTGCGCTCCTGCCCGGCGGTGTCCGGCCGCGCCTGCTCGGCGCTCGAGCGCGACAGCACCCTTGTCGGGGCCGGCAGCTTCCACTCGAAGTCGGGGTTCTCGGTGATCCGCTCGCGCAGGCGGCCCTGCGGGGTGAGATCCTCCGCGGCGACCGCGACGGCGCCGGGCGTCTCCTCGCCCTCGCCCGCATGGGCCGTGTCGGTTTCGGCCCGCGCGGGCGCATCGCCGGCGTCGCCGTCCCCCTCGTGGTCGTCCTGGGCCGCCCACGGATCGAGCGGCTCGGCGTCGTCGAGCGGCGGCGCCTCGACGTGCGTAGCTCGCACCACCAGCTGCTCGGGCTCGGGCTCGGGCGGCAGCTGGCCGAAACGGGGATGCTCGCCAAAGGCGAGCGTCTCCCGGCTTCGGTCCTCCAATGGCCGCCGCGGCGGCGGCGGCTCTGCGGGCGCGCCCGTCGCGGCGGGGCGCGACCTGTGAGCGTCCAGGCGTGTGCGCAACATCCGCGTGCTGTCGAGCACCCCCGCGCCGGTCGCGCGCAGCACCGTCGCGAGCGAGGCGCCAGTGAGCAGAATCACGCCCACGAGGCACAGGAACACGACGAGGATGTCCACCCCCACCTGTTGCGCCAGCCTGTGTGTCGCTTCGTACAGCGCTTCCCCCACCGCGCCGCCGTGCGCTTGTAGATACGCCGACGACCACCGGTGGGCGCCGTTGCCGCCGCTCGCCAGCGCCAGCACGATCCCGGCGAACAGGCAGATGCTCCCAGTGCGCAGCGGGCGCATCGCCGGCAGCACCGGGCGCATCAGCATCGCCCCGCCCGCCCCCAGCAGCGCGATCGGCGCGAGGATCTTCGCGCGCCCCGCGGCCCAGCCGAGTGCCACCGCCAGCGCGTGCCCGATGCCACCGCCGTCGCGGGCGGGCGGGCCATCAAAAAACACGACACCCACGAACACCCCGAGCGCGATCAGCGCCAGCGCCAGCACGTCTCGCTGGCGCTCGTCGAGCTGCGGAAGGTGCAGTGGCCACCGCGGCAGCTCCCAGCGCGACCGTCGCCGCGAGGTCGCGCGCGAGCGCCGACGGATGGGCGGGCTCCTTTTCCTTGTGCCAGCCATCCAACGCGACTTCGACGCGCACGCCCCCAACCCTGCTACCGGCACGCGGGACAGCCGTGAACCGCTCTGCCCGGCGCGGCCCACACGGACCCCTTACCATCGCTTTCATAGAGGGTGGCGCAGCCGGCCGAAGGCCGGCGAGCCGAGCCCCTCTTCTTTTAGGACATAATCGCTACACCTGGTGGTCTCATGAATGAGTTTGGCCGCGCACCCAGAGTGCTCGTGGTGGAGGACGACGAGGAGATCGCCCAGGCGCTGCAGCGCTCGCTGCGGATGGAGGGGTATGAGGTGAAGATCGCGCTCGACGGCGCGGCCGGGCTCGAGGCGGCGCACACGTTCGTCCCCGACCTCGTGATCCTCGACCTGGGACTGCCGAAGGTTGATGGCATCGACGTGGCGCGCGGGATGCGCGAGCACGACGACGTGCCGATCCTGATCCTCACCGCGCGCGACGCGCTGGAGTCGCGCGTGGAGGGGCTCGACGCCGGCGCCGACGACTACCTGGTCAAGCCGTTCGAGCGCCAGGAGCTGCTCGCGCGGATGCGCGCCCTGCTGCGCCGCCGCCCGCCGCGCGGCTCGGCGCCGCTGCGCGTCGGCGACCTCTCGCTGAACGCCGACACGCACGAGGTGGCGCGGGGCGAGCGCGCGATCGAGCTGACTCAGCGTGAGTTCGAACTGCTCGAGTACCTGATGCGCAACGAGCGGATCGTGATCTCGCGCCAGCGGCTGCTCGACGAGGTGTGGGGGTACGACCCCTTCTCCACCACCAACACGATCGAGGTGTTCGTCTCCAACGTTCGCCGCAAGCTGGAGGCCGGCGGCGAGCCACGGCTGCTGCACACCATCAGGGGAGCCGGTTACGTCCTACGTGCGTGATTTCGGTGGGCGGGTCTCGGCGGCGTTCGACCACCTGCCCATCCGCACCCGCCTGGCGCTTGCCTCGGCGCTGTTGACGTTCGCGATCCTCTGCGGCTTCGCACTGGTGGTGGGGTCGCTCACCGTCCACCGCATCCGCTCCGACTTTAACAACGAAGTCGCCGCCTCGGCCGACGATCTCGCCAGCCTGCTGCAAATCCGAATCGAACACGGCACGCTGGTGGTGACTCCCAACATCGACGCATACGCCGCCCCGGAGCACGCCGCGATCCGCGTGATCCTCTCCTCGTCGGGCAGCATCATCGAACACACCCCCCACGCCCCCGAACTCGACTCCTCCAGCGGCACCATCGCCGGGTTGGAACGGGGCGAGAACGTCGCCGGCTACCGCGTCGAATCGCGCGCCAAGGGGCCGCTCTCGGTCGGCGGGTACGTGGTGATCCAGTATGCGCGCCCGCTGTCGGACGTCCAGCCCACGATCGCGCGCGTGGAGCTGCTCTTGATCCTCGGCACGCTCGCCGGCACCGGCCTCGCGCTGCTCGCCGGCGCGACGATCGCGCGCCGCGCGATGCAGCCGATCGCGACGCTCACCGCCACCGCCGCGGAGATCGCGCGCACGCAGGACCCGAGCGCGACGATCCCCCAGCCGGAGGCCGACGACGAGGTGGCGGAGCTCGCGAGAACGCTGCAGGGGATGTTGCAGTCGCTCGACGACGCCCACGCCGAGACCGAGGCGATGCTCGCCCGCCAGCGGCGCTTCGTCGCCGACGCTTCGCATGAGCTGCGCACGCCGCTCACGTCGGTGCTCGCCAACCTCGAGCTGCTGGCCGAGTCCCTGCACGGCGATCAGGGCGAGGCGGCGCGCTCCGCGCTGCGCTCCTCACGGCGGATGCGGCGTCTGGTGGCCGACCTGCTGCTGCTCGCGCGCAGCG
>DATMMB010000293.1:0-2937 GCA_035569895.1 Solirubrobacteraceae bacterium
CCGCGCCGCGCGACGCGAGCGCGCCGGGCGCGCCGTCGACCGCGGGCCGCGGATCGGCGAGCGCGAGCGCTCGTCGCTCGAGATCTCCGACGAGGAGATCGACGTGCCGCCGTTTTTGCGGTAGTTCCCATTGGCGCATGCGCCAATGGGCGCAGGGCCGCATGCGGCCCTGCGGGACATGCCGCATGCGGCATGTCCTCCGACGGGCGCATGCGCCCGTCGGCAGCCCCGCGCATGCGCGGGGCTGAACAACAAGATCGATAGCCTGCGCCAATGCGCCGCACCGCCCTGTACGACCGCCACGTCGCGGCGGGTGCGCGCATGGTCGAGTTCGCCGGGTGGGAGATGCCCGTGCAGCACACCGGCGTGCGCGAGGAGCACATGGCGGTGCGCGAAGGCTGCGGGATCTTCGACGTCTCGCACATGGGCGAGATCGAAACCGCCGGCCCCGGCGCCGCGGCGCTGCTGCAGCGGCTGCTCTCCAATGACGTGTCCGCGATCGCGGTCGGCGGCGCCCAGTACGCCGTGCTCTGCCGCGAGGACGGTGGCGTGCTCGACGACCTCATCACCTACCGCCTCGCCGGCGATCGTTTCCTGACCGTCACCAACGCCGCCAACCACGCCCGCGACCTCGCCTGGTGGCGCGCCCACGCCGAGGGCTTCGACGCCGACGTGCGCGACCGCATCGACCACTACGCGATGCTCGCCGTGCAGGGGCCGGGGGCGCGCGAGCTGGTGCAGGCGATCGCCGATTTCCCGTTGCCGCCTCGGCACGCCGTCGCCGCGGATCGCCTGATGGGCGCGGCGGTGCTCGTGTGCGGCACCGGCTACACCGGCGAGGACGGCGTTGAGCTGCTGCTCGCGCCCGCCGGCGCGCCGCGCGTGTGGGAAGAGCTCGTGCGCCGCGGCGCCGCGCCGGCGGGCCTCGCCGCGCGCGACACCCTGCGTCTGGAGGCGTGCCTGCATCTGTACGGCAACGACCTGACGGTCGAGCGCGGCCCGATCGAGGCGGGGCTTGGATGGTGCTGCAAGGAGCACACCGGCTTCATCGGCGCCGACGCGGTGCGGGCGGTGCGGGAAGGGAAGTCCACCCGCCCCGCCGAGCAGCTCGTCGCGTTCGCGCTCGACGGGCCGGGGATCGCGCGGCGGGGCAACCCGATCGTCGGCGACGGCGTGGTCACCAGCGGCACGCTCTCGCCCTGCCTCGGCGTCGGCATCGGCCTCGCCTACGTGCCCCCCCCGCGCGCGGCGGTGGGCACGCGCTTGGAGATCGACGTTCGTGGCAAGATCCGGCCGGCGACCGTGCATCCCAAGCCGCTCTACCGCCGCCCGCCGGCCCGCGGCGACGCGTAGAGTTCCGCCCGAAGCCCGTCCGGCCCGAGATCGGGCGCCACCGCGAGCCAGCGACCCACCAGTCAATCGAGGAAGACATGGCCGACGCCAGCTACCCCAACGACCTGCTCTACCACCCCGAACACGACTGGGCGCGGATCGACCCCGACGTCGCCCCGCCCGAGGCGACGCTCGGGATCACCTGGTACGCGCAGGATCAGCTGGGGGAGATCGTCTTCTGCGAGCCGCCCGCCCTCGGCACCACGGTGACGCGGGGCGAGCCGTACGCCGAGGTCGAGTCGGTGAAGGCTGTCTCCGACGTGATCGCGCCGCTCTCCGGCGAGATCGTGTCCGCCAACGAGTCGCTCGCGGACGAACCGGAGAAGCTCAACGACGACCCCTACGGCGAGGGCTGGCTGGTGCGCATCCGCCTCACCGACCCCTCCGAGCGCGAGGAGCTGCTCGACGCCGGCGCCTACGCCGCCGGGCTCGGGGGATGAGCCTGCTCGCCGGGAGCGGGTCGGGTCGCGGGGCGGCGTCGTGTGTTTGCTGTTCGCTCTGTGCTCGGCTTCAACTCGCAACCGGTTGTCCTCCGTGGCCTGCGCGTTTGAATGACGATCGCCGCCGATCCCGCCGCGGGTCGGTCGGCGTCCGCTACTAGGCTGCGGGTAGGTGACTCGCTACACCGCCACCACCGCTGAGGACCGCGCCGCGATGCTCGCCGCGATCGGCGTGGGCTCGGTCGCGGAGCTGTTCGAGCGCCAGATCCCACCGGGCGTGCGCATGCGCGGGGCGCTCGGGCTGCCCGCCGGGCTGCCCGAGCAGGAGGTGTACGAGCACCTGCGCGCGCTCGCCGCGCGCAACGTCAGCGCCGAAGACGAGCTGTGCTTCCTCGGCGCGGGGATGTACGACCACTACGTGCCGGCTTTGATCGACATGCTGGTGGAGCGCTCAGAGTTCCTCACCCCCTACACCCCCTACCAACCGGAGGTCTCGCAGGGGGGGCTGCAGGTGATGTTCGAGTACCAGACTGCGATCTCGGAGCTGACGGCCCTGCCGGTGTCGAACGCCTCGGTGTATGAGGGGCCCTCGGCGGTCGCCTCCGCCGCATACATGGCCAAGCTGCACAACGGCCGCGCACGGATCGTCGCCTCCGCGGGGCTGCACCCGCACACGCTCGCCACGCTGCGCACCTACGCGCACGGCTTCGGGGCGGAGGTGGTGGAGGTGCCCATGACCACCGGCTCCTCCGGCGGTGCCCCTGGCGCCGCCCCCGGTGCCGCCGACAGTGCGCCCGGCCGCTTCGGCGGCGTCACCGACTTGGAGGCTTGGAGCGCGGCGATCGACGAGTCCACCTCCGCGGCGATCTTCGCGCAGCCGAACTTCTATGGCGCCGTCGAGGATGCCCCCGCGCTGAGCGCCGCCGCCCGGGCGGCTGGCGGTGGCGGCGGTGGCGCCAGCGGCGAACGCGGACGCGCTGCGGGCCATGCCGGAGACGGCGTCCAGCCGCCGGTCGTGATCGCGCAGGTCGACCCGATCACGCTAGGGGTGCTCGCGCCGCCCGGGGAATGCGGCGTCGACGTGGCCGTCGGCGAGGGCCAGCCG
>DATMMB010000294.1:0-6019 GCA_035569895.1 Solirubrobacteraceae bacterium
CACCGCCACCCGCGTCGACTCAGACCCGGACGTGCCCGTCGCCCTCGACGAGATACTTCGCCGTGCACAACTCCCGCAACCCGATCGGGCCGCGCGCGTGAAGCTTCTGCGTGGAGTTGCCGATCTCCGCCCCCATCCCGAACTCCCCGCCGTCGGTGAAGCGGGTGGAGGCGTTGACATATACACAGGCTGCATCCACCCCGCGTTGGAAGGCGCGCACGGCGGCGGCGTCGCGGGTGAGGATCGCCTCCGAGTGGCCCGAGCCGTAGCGGCCAATGTGGTCGATCGCATCGTCCAGGGAGCCCACCACTCGCACGGCGAGCGTCAGCGCGAGGTACTCGGTCTCCCAATCCTCCGTGGTGGCGGGCTCCAGCACCGCGCCCGGCGGGTCGCCCGCAAGCGCCAGCGTGTGCTCGTCCCCCCGGATCAGCACGCCAGCCTCGCCCAGCAAGCGCAGCATGCCGGGGAGGAGCTCGGCCGCGGCGTCTTTGTGCACCAGCAGCGTCTCCGCCGCGTTGCATACCCCCGGGCGCTGCGCCTTGGCATTCAACACCACCCGCTCGGCCGCGGCGAGGTCGGCGGAGGCGTCCACGTACACATGGCAGTTGCCCGACGCGGCGTAGATCACCGGTACGGTGGCCACCGCTTTGAGCGCCGCCTTCAACCCCTCCCCGCCGCGAGGGATTATCAGATCGAGCGTGTCGTTCTGCGTGGCCAGCTCCGCCAGCTCCTCGCGCCCGCCGCCGGCGACCAGGCCGACGCACCCCTCGGGCAGCCCGGCTGCGACGGCCGCCTGAGCCGCGATCGCGACGAGCACGGCGTTGGAGTGCGCGGCGATCGAGCTGCCGCGCAGCACGATCGCGTTGCCGGCCTTCAAGCACAGCGCGGCGGCGTCGATCGTGACGTTGGGCCGCGCCTCGTACACCACCGCCACCACGCCGAGCGGCACCCGCACCTTGCGCACATCGAGGCCGTTGGCAAGCCGCCGCCCCTCGATCACCTCGCCCACCGGGTCGGGCAGCGCCGCGATCGTGCGCACCCCGGCCACGATCGTCTCGATCCGCGCGGGGTCCAGCGAGAGGCGGTCGAGCAGCGCCGCGCCAATCTCCTCCTCCCTCCCAGCCGCCATGTCAAGCTGGTTGGCGGCGATGATCTCCGGCGCGCGCGCAATCAGCGCGTCAGCGATCGCATGCAGCGCGGCGTCCTTCACATCGGTGTCGACAGCCGCCAAGCGGCGCGAGGCGCAGCGCGCGGCGGTGCAGAGGTCGGGAATCGATGTGGTGGCAATCGCCATGTTCACACAGGGTACCGGCGGCTTTACGCCAAAACCAGCTGATCCCGGTGCACCGCCTCGTCGGTGGCGTGCGGCATGATCTCGCGCACCGCCTCCGACTGCAGGCCGCGCGCGCGGCGCAGCTCCAGGGCCGAGTAGTTGCACAGGCCCTTGGCAATCGTGGCGCCGTCGGGGCCGGCGATCTCGATGGCGTCGCCGGCGTCGAACTCGCCGCGCA
Source organism: Solirubrobacteraceae bacterium (assembly GCA_035569895.1). Classification (GTDB taxonomy): domain Bacteria; phylum Actinomycetota; class Thermoleophilia; order Solirubrobacterales; family Solirubrobacteraceae; genus Palsa-744. The sequence continues at coordinate 1,512 of DATMMB010000294.1, forward strand.
CCTCGACCACGCCCACCGGCAGCAGCGAAGTGCCGTGCTCGCACAGCGCGCGGGCGGCGCCCGCGTCCACCACCACCATGCCGTGCGCGGGCTTGGCGTAGCGCAGCCACAGCTTGAACGAATTGTGGCGGGCAGGGCCGGGGTGAAAACGCGTTCCCTCCGGCTCCCCGGTGAGCGCCCGCTCCAGCGCGCCCTCGCGCACGCCGTTGCAGATCGTCGCCAGGATCCCCGCCGCACCGGCGATCTCGGCTGCCAGCACCTTCGAGCGCATCCCTCCGGAGCCGAGCGGCGAGGTGGAGTCGCCGATCTGCAGGCGCTCCAGCTCGGCCGGGTCGCGCACCTCGCCGACGCGCCGCGCGTCGGGGTCGATGCGCGGGTCGGCGGTGAACAGGCCGTCGATGTCGGTGAGCAGCACCAGCAACCGCGCCTCGCACAAGATCGCCACCTGCGCGGCGAGGAAGTCGTTGTCGCCGAAGGAGATCTCGTCGGTGGCGGTGGTGTCGTTCTCGTTGATCACCGGCACCACCCGCCAGTCCAGCAGTGTGCGCAGCGTGCGCCGCGCGTTGAGGTACTGCGCGCGCGCGCCGAGGTCCTCGACGGTGAGCAGCACCTGCCCCGAGGTGATCCCGCGCGCGCGCAGCAGCTCGTCGTAGGAGCGGTACAGCTTGCCCTGCCCCACCGCCGAAGCCGCCTGCAACTCGGGGATCAGCGTCGGGCGAGCCGGCAGCCCCATCACCCGCACACCGCGGGCGATCGCGCCGGAGGAGACCAGCACGCACCGCTCGCCGGCGGCGTGCAGCGCGGCCACCGCGTCACAGATGCGCCCCAGCACGTCCTCGCGCAGCTCGCCGTCGTCGCGCGCGACGATCGAGGAGCCGAGCTTGATCACAGTGGTGGGCATGAGGCCCTGAGCGTAGATGCTCGCGCCTATCCGGCGGAGTCCAGCTCCAGCGCCACCCCAGCGATCTGCAGCTCGTCCCCCGGCTGAAAGCCCTGCGCTTCCAACGCGCGAATCACGCCCAGCCGTTGCAGACGGCTCTCGACGTACGCCATCGCGTCGTCGTTGTCCACGTCGAAGCGCTGCAACAGGCGCTCCACCGCGGGACCGTGGGCGGCGAACGCGTGGTCGCCGACGCGCTCGACGGTGAAGCCGCTGCGCTCCGCTGGGCGGAACACCATGTGCTCCGCCAACTGCTCGCCGCAGCCGCCCGCGGCGGCTGCTCTGTGCGACATGCCCGACGCCGCACCTCGAGCCGCGGCCGACTCGCCCGGCCTGCCCGCGGCCGGGCCGCCCTCCGCGGGTCCGCCCGCCGGCGCCGCGCTCAGCTCCTCCACAGGCACCATCCGCAGCAGCACGCCCGCGAGCTCCGCGAGCCCGGCGCCCGTGGCGCTTGAGGTGGCGATCACCGGCGTGGCCCCGCCCGCGCCGCCGGGGCCAGGCTCGCCGCCGGGGCCGGCACCGTCGCCGGTGTCCCTGCCGTTGAGCCGCTGCGACCATTCCGTCACCGCGGCCCGCACGCGCTCCGGCGGCACGAGGTCGGCCTTGGAGAGCACCAGCACGCGCGGCAGCGCCGCCAGGCGCGGGTCGTGGGCGGCCAGCTCGCGCTCGATCGTCTCGTGGTTGGCGCGCACGTCGGCGTTCTCGCCCGGGTTGGTGGTCTCCGAATCAAACGGGGCGAGATCGAGCACGTGCACCAGCAAACGCGTGCGCTCCACGTGCGCGAGGAACTCGTGGCCGAGGCCGGCGCCCTCGCTTGCGCCTTCGATCAAACCGGGGATGTCGGCGATCACCAGCTGGCGCTCGTCGACTTCGAGCACGCCCAGCGCCGGCTCCAGGGTGGTGAACGGGTAGGAGGCCACCTTCGGCGCGGCGCGCGTGAGCCGCGCCAGCAGCGAGGACTTGCCGGCGTTGGGCAGCCCCACGAGGCCCACATCGGCGAGCAGCCGCAGCCGCAGCGCCACCCATCCTTCCTCGCCCGGCATTCCACGCTCGGCGAAGCGGGGGGCCTGGCGGGTGGCGGTGGCGAAGCGCTTGTTGCCCCTCCCCCCGCCGCCGCCGCGCGCCAGCGGCGCGCGCTGGCCGGGGCGCAGCAGCTCGAAGCGCCGGCCCTCCAGATCGCCCGCCTCGCCCAGCGCCTCGGTGCCCGGCGGCACCGCCACGAGCAGCTCCGCGCCGTCGGCGCCATGGCGCAGCGCGCCCTCGCCGCGGCCGCCCCGTGCCGCGCGGTGGTGGGTGCGGCGGGTGAGCCGCTGCAGGTCGCGCAGCGAGTCGTCGCACACGAGCACCACGTTCCCGCCGCGCCCGCCGTCGCCGCCGTCGGGCCCGCCGCGCGGCACGTGCGCTTCGCGGCGGAAGCTGGCGGCGCCGTCGCCACCCGCGCCGGCCTGAACGTGGATTCTCGCGCGATCGTGAAGCATCAGCGCATCCTGACACCCGCCAAGCCCATCTCCTCCCGGGCGTCGCCGTTCCGAATGGAACGAGCCGAGCGGCAGCGTGGTGGGGCCGGGCGGCCGCCTACGATTGGTGGTCGGCCACCACGCTCACCACGCGCCCGCGGCGCCCAGCGGTGAACCGCACGGTGCCGGCGGCGCGGGCGTAGAGCGTGTCATCTCGCCCGAGCCCCACGCCCTCGCCGGGCTTGAAGCGGGTGCCGCGCTGGCGCACGATGATCTCGCCGCCGGTGACCGTTTGCCCGGCGAACGTCTTCACACCGAGGCGTTTGGCGTTGGAGTCGCGGCCGTTGCGGCTGGACCCGAGCCCCTTCTTATGCGCCATGCTCGCTCGCCTCCTTGGGGGCCTTGCCCGCTCCCAGCGCGATCTCCGTGATCTCGATGCGGGTCAGATCCTGGCGGTGACCGGTGCGCCGTTTGTAGCCGCGCTTGGGCTTGAACTTGACCACCCGCAGCTTCTCGCCCCGCTCGTGCGAAAGCACCTTGGCTGTGACCTGCACCCGCTCGAGGCCATTGGCGTCGAACACGGCCTCCTCGGAGCGGTACATCAGCGGCTGCAGCGCCACGCTCGCGCCCTCCTCGGCGGGCAGGCGCTCTACCAGCAAACGCTGGCCGCGCTCGACGCGGTACTGCTTGCCGCCTGTCTTCACGATCGCGTACATATCGGTGTGGGTCTCTCTCTGGGCGCCAACGCCCGCTCGCTACTCGGCGCTCACCTCGGCGCCTGGAGCCTCGGCCTTGGCAGCCGAACGGCGCCGTCCGCCCCTGCGGCCACGGCGCCGTGGTTTGGGGGATTGTACGCCATTCTCCTCCCCCACCTGGGCTGTGGCGTCTTGCGCGATCCCACCCGCGTTCTCGGCCGCGACCTCCGAGGGTGGCTCGGCGGGCGCCGACGCGCCGTTGGTGGCGGGCTCCCCGACCGGCTCCCCCACCGTCAGCTCGGCCGTCACCGGTGGTGTCGTGCGCGGGCGCCGACGCCGGCGCGGCGGCGCGGCCGGCCGCGGCGGCGGGCGGAACGGCTCGCCGTTCTCGTCCAGCAGCAGCGCGCTCGCGGCGGTGCGGCCGACCTGCTCGATGCGCACCATCCGCTTCTCCCCCACGTGCGGGGAGGCGCCGGCGATCGAGATTATGTAGCCGTCGATCTTCGCCACAGCGTCGTCGACGTCGTACATGTGCGGCTCGACGATCTCGACCAGCACCTCGTCGCCGGCGTGGAACGGCAGCGCGCGCTCCTCGACCTCCTCGCGGCTGCCCTGGAAGGTGATCGCGAAATGGTCGAGCGCCAGCCCTTCGGAGCCCTCGAAATGGAACGACCGGCCGGTCTGCTGCTCCAAGGCGTGCAGCACGCGTGAGTGCTGGCCGGTGAACTGCGCGGTCACGCGCGGGTTGATTTGCACGAGGAACGCCTCCGCGTCGGGGGTCTCGGCGGCGATGTCGCACAGGCGACGCTCGAAGTCGATCGCGATCGTCTCCTCCGAGCGGATCACCCCGTCCCCGTCGCAGGTGGGGCAGGGGCGGCTGATGATCTCGCGCACCCCCTCGGTGACGTTCTGGCGGGTCATCTCCACCAGCCCGAGCTTGGAGATCTCCGCGGTGAACGTCTTTGTGCGGTCCTCGTCGAGGGCCTTGCGCAGCGTCTTCATCACGGCGTCGCGGTTCTTCGCGCGCGCCATGTCGATGAAGTCGATCACGATGATCCCGCCGATGTCGCGCAGGCGCAGTTGATCGACGACCGCCTCCGCGGCCTCGAGGTTGGTGCGCGTGATCGTCTCCTCCAGGCCCGCGCTGCGCCCGCGGCCGGTGAAGCTGCCGGAGTTGACGTCAATCACGGTGAGCGCCTCGGCGTAGTCGATCATCAGATAGCCGCCGCTTGGGAGGTCCACACGGCGCGACAGCACCCCTTCGATCGCCTGCTCCACGCCGTACGCCTCGAACAGCGGGCGCTTGTCATCCCACAGCTCCACGCGCTTCACGAGCTCCGGAGCGGTGCGCGCGAAGAACGACACGAGCCGGTGGTGCTGCTGCTCGTCGTCGACGATCGCGCGCTCGAAGTGTTC
>DATMMB010000295.1:0-4548 GCA_035569895.1 Solirubrobacteraceae bacterium
GACCACGCCCGCCGCTACACCGGCGCGAGCGAGCGCCGCGACGAGCTCGAGCGGATCGTCGCCACGCTCGACGCCACCACCCAGATCGCGCTGGCGGTCGGCGGCGAGACCGACCTCGAGGTGATCCTCGAGCTGGTCGCCAAGCGCGGCCGCGCGCTGGTCGGCGCGCGCGTGCTGCTGATCGAGCTGCGCCACCGCCAGGAGCTGGTGGTGGCCGCGGGCGCCGGCGAGCTGCCCGACGGCGTGATCGGCCGTGCCGTCCCGTTGCACGACTCGCTTGCGGGGATGGCGCTGCGCGCGCGGCGCACGCTGCGCCTCGACGACGAAGTCAACCGAGCGCGCTTCGACGAGCACGGCACCGGGCGCCTCGGTGTGAACGCTGACAGCGGGCTGGTGGTGCCGCTGCTGTTCCGTGGCCGCGGCTACGGTGCGCTGCTCGCACTCGACCGACTGCGGGACGGGCCGAGCTTCAGCGCCGAGGACGAACGGCTGCTGGGGGCGTTCGCGGCGAGCGCCGCCACCGCCGTCGCCACCGCCCAGTCGGTCGCCTCCGAGCGCCAGCGCCAGCGCCTCGCCGCCGCCGAGGGCGAGCGCCAGCGATGGGCGCGCGAGCTGCACGACGACACGCTGCAGAGCCTCTCCGCGCTGCGCATCGGGCTCTCCACCGCCGCGCGCTCGGAGAACCCCGAAGCGATGCGCGACGCCTACCGCCTGGCGGTGGCGCAGCTCGACGAAGGGATCACCAACCTGCGCGCCCTGATCACCGACCTGCGCCCCGCCGCACTCGACGAGCTCGGCACCCAGGCCGCCGTCGAAGCGCTCGCCGAACGGGCCGCGCGGCGCGGCATCGAGGTCGATGTCAGCATCGAGCTGGCGCACGAGAACGCGCACCTGCGGGATGGCGCCGAGCCGCTGCCGCGGCACGTGCCCGAGCTCGAGACCGCGATCTACCGGATCGTGCAGGAGGCGCTCACCAACGCCACCAAGCACGGCGGCGCGGGCCGGGCGATCGTCGAGATCCACGAGGACGGCGACACGGTGGACGTGGAGGTCCGCGACAACGGCAGCGGCTTCGACACCGCCGACGACACCTCCGGGTTCGGCCTGCTGGGGATGCGCGAGCGCGTCGATCTGCTCGGCGGCACGCTGCGGATCGACTCCTCGCCGGGGGCCGGCGCCACCGTCCGCGCGAGCTTCCCGATCCAGCGCCGCAGCGCCTCCGCCCCGGCCGTGCTGCACGGGATCGCCGGCGGCGGCAAAGGCTGAGCCGCCTCACACGTTCATCAAACCGCGATCGAGCGCATAACGCACCAGCTCCGCGCGGGTGCTGAGGCTGAGCTTCTGCTGGATATGCGCGCGATGCGTCTCCACGGTGCGCACCGACAGAAACAGCTGCTCGGCGATCTCGGCGTTAGTGTGGCCGAGCGCGATCAGCCGCAGCACCCCCACCTCGCGCTGGGAGAGGTCGTCGGAGCGCCCCGGCGGCGGCTCGGACGCCACCCGCGCGCCCATGCGCGGCGTCAGATACGTTTCGCCGGCGGCCGCCGCGCGCACCGCCTGCACGAGCTCCTCGTCGGCCGACTCCTTCAGCACATACCCGAGCGCCCCCGCGCCCAGCGCGCGGCGGGCGAACGCCGGCTCCTCCTGCATCGTGAGCACCACGATCTGGGTGCTCGGCGCTTCGGCGCGGATCGCCGGGATCGCATCGAGGCTCGATTCGCCCGGCATGTTGAGGTCGAGCACGAGCACGTCGGGACGATGGCCGCGGACGTAGCGCCGCGCGCCCTGCACCTCCCCGGCCTCCGCCACCACCTCGAAGTCGGGCTCGCTGTCCAGCAGCAGGCGCAACCCGCTGCGCACCACCGCGTGATCGTCGGCCAGCACCACCGTGATCGCGCGGCCCCGCGGCGTGCCGTCGGACTCGCCCGCGCCGAGCCGCTGGATCTCCTCATCAGGCATTATCGAAGCGAGGTATACAGGGCGCCGCCGGTCGTGTCGGCAGTAGTTCCCCGTAGCAGCACCGCGGCATTCACGGGTCGGGTGGCGGGGTACCGACGTAAGGCTTCGCGGATCACCGCGTCCGTGGCGGCGGGCGCTCGGGCCCGCCGCCAGGACAACACGGCGCCGCCGCTACGGGCAGCTGACCATCAATGCGAAGGCGGTGTCCTTCAGCGTGGCGCCTTCGTAGGTGCGCACCGTGATCTGGTGTTCACCGGTCGCCGCGGCCTCCACGAAGTGCTGGGTGGCCGTTTCGTTGGAGGAAGCCACTACCGCGCAGGCGTTGAGGTTTTCGCCGCCCGCGAACGTCACCGTGTACTTGCCTTCGGATGTGTGTGTCACTTCGCTCGGGGCTTCCCCCACCACGTTCGTGGCGATTCCGCCGGCCGAGAGCCTGTCGACCGCCTTCAGGCCTGCTCCTTCGGGGCCTGCCGCGCCGGTGGGGCCCGTCGGGCCGGTGGCGCCGGCCGCACCGGTTGCGCCACTGGCGCCGAGCGCACCGGTGGCACCAGTCGGGCCGGTGGCCCCCGTCGCTCCCGTCGGACCAGCGGGCCCAGTTTCGCCGATCGTGCCAGTGGCGCCCGCCGGGCCGGTGGGCCCGGTCGCACCGGTGGCTCCCGTCGGGCCGGCGGGACCGGTTTCGCCGATCGGGCCGGTGGCACCGGGCGCACCGGTGACTCCCTTGGCGGCGAGCAGCGCCCACATGGCGGGGTCGCTTGCCGGACTGTTGCCCACGTTGCTCGCCGTCAGCGATACATACGAGGAGCCTGCATACGACACCGCTTCGCCCAACCCATATGTTTCCGTGGCGCTCCACGCGCCTTTGAATGTCACCGGCGGGCCCTGGGAACCGGTCGCGCCAGTTGGGCCGGTGGCGCCAGTTGCGCCCGCTGGGCCGACGGGACCGCTTGCGCCGGACCCGCCAGCGGCACCGGTCGCACCGGTGAGGCCAGCGGGTCCGGTTGCCCCCTGTGGACCTTCCGCGCCACGTTCGGCCAGCAGCGCCCACGACGACGAGTGCGTCGCCGGGTCGTTGCCCTGATTGCTCGGTTCAAGCGACACGTACGAGGAACCATCGAAGGAAACCGCATCGCCCACCGCATAGATGTGCCCGCTTTCCCAGGCGCCCCTGAAGTCGACGGGCGGGCCCTGCGGCCCGGTCGCGCCGGTGGCGCCCTGCGGACCCGTCGCACCCTGGGCGCCCGTGGCACCGGCCACGCCCTGCGGGCCCGTGGCGCCGGTCGCGCCCTGTGGCCCAGTCGCACCCTGCGGGCCGGTGGCACCCGTCGCACCCTGCGGACCCGTCGTACCCTGGGCGCCTGTGGCACCGGCCACGCCCTGCGCCCCCTGCGGGCCCGTGGCGCCGGTCGCACCGGTCGCACCCTGTGGCCCAGTCGCACCCTGCGGGCCGGTGGCACCCTGCGAACCCGTCGCACCCTGGGCGCCCGTGGCACCGGCCACGCCCTGCGGGCCCGTGGCGCCCGCGGGTCCGGTCGCGCCCTGCGGTCCTTGCGGGCCCGTGGCGCCTGTCGCGCCTGTCGCACCGGTCGCGCCCTGCAGACCGGTGGCGCCGTTGGGCCCAGTGGCACCAGTGGCACCGGTGACACCCTGAGGGCCGGGCGCACCTTGAGGTCCAGTCGCACCTGTCGCCCCCTGCGGACCTGTTGCACCGCGCGGCCCGGCCGGGCCGAACGCCTGACCCGACTTCCCTCTCGGCTTCGCCTTCGCCGTACGGCCATGTGCATCGTGGTTGCCGTGCGACCGCGTTTTTGCTGCCTCGGCGGGACCACCGCCGAGCGCCAGCGCACCTACCACGCCGCCGCCCAGCACACGGACTCCCACCCTGGCCATACGCTCACGCACGTTGCTCGAACTCATCTGTTCACGCACTCCTTTATGGGGCTTGAGTTGCCTACGGGCTTGACTTTTGCGTATACGGGTACGCACTCGTTGGACACGGCGGCGCGCGCTTTCTCACTGAAAAATGAGTCCGAGTGGACATAATGACTAGCTGAAGCTTTTCGTGTTTGTGGATTCCACTACGGAGGTAAACAAGGTCACCCACAATTGCGGATATGGAGGTCCGATGCACACGTCAACCAACCAACGCTCCGGCGCGGCAGCGGTGATGATCACCGCTGCGCTGCTCGCGCTCGCGGCACTCGCCGGCTGCGGCTCGAGCGCCAGCACAGCCACGCTCGACACCGTCAAGCTGGAGCGTGCGATCGCGGGGTCGATCCTAACCGGACATCACGTGTACACACTCGTCAGCTGCCCCGCGCAGGTTCCCCAACGGCGGGGTCACCGGTTTGCGTGCACCGCCAATCTGAGCGTCGGCTCCTATCCGGTGTACGTCACCGAGATGGATGGAGACGGGCACGTCAGCTATGGCGACGACACGCAACTGTCGACGCTTGACACGCAGCGGGTGGAGCAGTCGATCGCCACCTCGATCCACACCCAGCGAGGGCTGCGCGCACGCGTGGCATGCCCGTCCGAGGTGTTGCAGCAACGGGGGCTGGCGTTCACCTGCACGGCAGTGGTGGGCAA
>DATMMB010000296.1:0-9532 GCA_035569895.1 Solirubrobacteraceae bacterium
CCGCGCGCGCCGCCGCCGCGCGGCCGCGCGTACCGGGAGACGCGGCGCGAGCACGCGGCTCGCACTGGCGGGTGGGTGGGGTGGGTGGAATCCCATTTCCCTCGCGGCATTGATCGACGCCCGCCGCGAAGTCGCGCGCGCACGCGACCTCGCCGAGCGCGAGCCATGGGAGCTATCGCTGGGCCGCTCCCGCGCCCGCCGGCGGGCGGCGCAACTGCGCTTCGTGCCGGCGTCCTCACGCGCCAAGCGCCTCTCGCTGGGGGCGCTCGTGGCGCTCACCGCCGCGCCGACGGCGGCGCTGCTCGACTCCGGCGGCGGCGTGGCGGTGGCGGGCGCGGCGCCGGCGGAGCTCGACCCGATCACCACCTCCCAGCACCACATCGTGCTGCGCAGCGGCAGCGAAGGCCGCCAAGTGCGCCTGCTGCAAAGGGCGCTCGGCATCAAGATCGACGGCGTGTTCGGACCGGCAACCGAAGCCGCCGTGCGCCGCTTCCAGGCGACGCGCGGCCTGAGCGTGGACGGCGTCGTCGGCCCGCGCACCTCCCACGCACTCGCCGTGCAGGCGCCGCCGGTGCTCTCCGGCGCAGCGGTGCTGCGCGATCTCGCGGGCGAAGCACGCGAACCGGCGCCCGGCGAGGTGAGCGAAACGGCGAACGCCGGCGGCGGTGCGACGGGCGCACTCGAAGGCGCGAGCTCGGCGACCGCCGGCGCCGGGGAAGCGGGCGCGGGCGGCTTGAGCACCGCGGACACGGGCGCCGTGAGCGCCGCGGCCGCGACCGGCGGGACGGACGCCGCAGGCGAAATGGACGCCGCAGGCGAAATGGACGCCGCAAGCGAAACGGGCGCCACCGAAGGAGCGGGCGGCGCCGCGGGCGCAGGCGAAGTCGGCGGCGCGGCCGGCACCGACGGCGGCACGCCAGCCGGAGCAGGCGTTGGGAGGAGCGCCGAAGCGCCGGCACCGGATGAGGGCGAGGGCACCCCGCACACCAGCGGCATCGCGATACCCGCCGGTGCCGGCGCCACCGGCGATTACCAGACGCCGGCGATCCTCGAAAGCTCCGGCGGCGCCTCGGCCCCCGCCGAAAGCGAACCGGCGCCCGGCGCCGAAGCGCAGTCGGGCGCGATCACCGACGAAAGCCCCGCCGAAGCAGCGCACACCCGCGCCGAACACGCCGCCGCCGAAGCGGCTGAACGCAGAGAACGCGCCGCCACCGCGGCCGAAGAACGGGAGACCACCGCCTCCGTGCGGCACGTGCAGGCAGCGCTGCACGTCGAAGTGGACGGCGAATTCGGGCCGGCAACCGAGCGTGCGATCCGCAGCTTCCAGTCGGAGCACGGACTTGCGGTCGACGGCGTCGTCGGCCCCGCCACCTGGCGGGCGCTCGGCGTCGACCACCAGCCCGAACTGACGCCGCCGCCCTCCGCGCTGCCGGCGCCCACCCCCCACGGCGGTGGCCAGACCGGCCAGCCCGCCGGCGGCACGCAGGCGTTCGCCGATCGCCAGCCGGCGGCGCGGATGCACGCCGCCGGTCACGCCGGCCGCACCGGCGCGGTGCGCCACCTGCAGGAAGCGCTGCACGTGGCGGTGGACGGCGAATTCGGGCCGGAAACCGAGGCGGCGTTGCGCCGCTTCCAGTCAGAGCACGGCCTCGAAGTGGACGGCGTCGCCGGGCCCGCCACGTGGGAGGCGCTCGGCGCGTCGGGGATGCCCGAGCTGAACCCGCCGCGCTGGGCGCTCGCCGGCGCGGGCGGCGGCGGCGGGGCGGGCGGCGGCGGCTCCTCGACGAGCGTCGGCGGCAGCGCCCCCGGCGCGAGCTCCTCGAGCGCCGAAGCGATCGTCGCCCGCGTGATCGCCGCCGCCGACGAAATCGCCACCCGCCCGTATGTGTACGGTGGTGGCCACGGGTCGTTCGTCTCCGAGGGGTACGACTGCTCGGGCTCGGTGTCATACGCGCTGCACGGCGGCGGGCTGCTATCAGCGCCCGAGGATTCCACCGGACTGGAGTCCTACGGCGAACCGGGACCAGGCCGCTACATCACGATCTACGCCAACGCCGAACACGCGTGGATGACGATCGACGGCCGTCGCTTCGACACCGTCGCCCTGGCTGAAGACGGCTCGCGCTGGGGCGGGGCCGGCGACGACGGCGGCGGCTTCGTGGAACGGCATCCGGACGGGTTGTAGTCACAGGCTCACACTGAAGCGGCCCAGCGACGACGGTGGCGGTCGTCGAATAGCACCGGCGGGGTTGTAGAGGCCGACACCCTCACGGCCATCCGACCCGGGGCCCGCGCGAGCGTAGCGTCCCAAGCGGTGCATACCGTCTTTGGATGGCTCGGTTTCCATCTCTGAAGGCAAGCCAACTCTTGCGCATCCTCACCTCTGCGCCCCTCGGCCACAGGGTGACGCGGCAGGCAGGATCGCACCGTCATCCGAAGCCGACCGACGCCCGTCGCTGACTTGGGCATTTCACGACCGGCGCACGCTATCGCCAGTGGAGGTGCGTCGCGTCCTTGTCAAGTACGTCGGACTTGCGGAAGATGAGGCGCTGCGTCTACTCTCTTCTAGACGACTGTGAAGTCACGAGACACCATGCGCACCATCCGCATCCTGCACCACTACGAACCCGGTTATGGCTGGAGCTTCGATTCCCCGGATATCCCCGAACTGATCGGCGGAGGTGACTCCTACGATGCTGCCGGCGCGGAGCGCGCTGCCCAGTTCGCGCTCGCCTGCAACGCCGAGAAGCGGGGCGTCGAGGCACCAGACGATCTGGTCTTCGAGCATTTCGTTCCAGCCGGCGTGGCCGTACCGGCGTAGGCGTTCAGGAGAAACTCTCAGCTCGCTCTTGAGCAAGAGCGTCCAGCAGGCCCTGCACGCGACCCACCCGCAGAAGATCAATTGGTCGACGGTCGCCGAGGTGCGGATTGACACCGTTCAGCCACTGCTCCACCACGTCGGAGGAGTAAACGCCGAGCAGACTGTGCGCAAGGCGACGACAATGATCGATCTCGGCAGCATTCACGGCATCATTGTGGGACGGTCGCCGGTTCGCACCGATTTCTGCCCCGGCCGAGCGTACCGTCCCAAGCACGGCCTAACGTGCGGACGGTCGTCTGAGCGCCCGCTCTCTCGACGGGCCCCAGAGCGACCCATACCGTCCGACCCGAAGGAGGCACCATGCTGGCAAGAGCGCGCACGTTCACGATCGAGGGCTTGCAGACGCGCGCGGTGACGGTGGAGGTCGACATCCGCGCCGGGCTGCCGACGTTCACGATTGTCGGACTCGCCGGCGCCGCCGTGCGCGAGGCGCGCGACCGGGTGCGCGCGGCGATCCTCAACTCCGGGTATGAGTTCCCCGAGCGGCGGATCACCGCCAACCTCGCGCCCGGTGACATCCCCAAGGCCGGGCCCGGCCTCGACCTCGCGATCGCCTGCGCGGTGCTCGCCGCCTCCGGCCAGCTGCCCACCGACCGCCTGGAGACCCACGCACTGTTCGGAGAGCTGTCGCTCGACGGCGAGGTGCGCCCCTGCCACGGCACCTTGGCGATCGCGCAGGCGGCGCGTGAAGGGGGCCTGCGCGCGCTCGTGCTCGCCGGTGCGCGGGCACGCGAGGCGGCGCTCGTGGAGGATCTGCAGGTGGTTGTCGCCGAACGCCTCGTCGGCGCCGCACGCGCCCTGAAGAGCGGGTCGGGCGACCCGCTGCCAGCGCGCCCCGCCCACCTCGACAGCGACGCGGGCGCCGCCGGCGACGGGTGCGGCGAGCAGCAGGGGCTCGGCGAAGGCGCGCGCCTTGACCTCAGCGACGTGCGCGGCCAGCCGCACGCAGTGAAGGCGCTGATCCTCGCCGCCGCGGGCGAGCACAACCTGCTGCTGAGCGGCTCGCCGGGCACCGGGAAGACGATGCTGGCGCAGCGGCTGCCGACGATCCTGCCGCCGCTGAGCCGCGCCGAGGCGATCGAGGTGACGCGCATCCACAGCATCACCGGACGCCTGCAGGACGGCGAGCTGATCCGCCGCCGCCCCTTCCGGGCTCCGCACCACTCGATCACCACCGCCGGCTTGGTTGGCGGCGCGAGCAGCGGGTGGGTCGGCGAGGTGGTGCTTGCCCACCGCGGCGTGCTCTTCCTGGATGAGCTTTCGGAGTTCGCGCGGCCGGCGCTGGAGGCGCTGCGCCAGCCGCTGGAGGACGGCCGCGTGGCGATCGTGCGCGCCCGCCACTCGGCGGTGTACCCCACACGCTTCGCGCTGATCGCCGCCACCAACCCCTGCCCGTGCGGCTACCTCGGCGACGTGGAGCGCTGCAACTGCGGCGAAGCCGCGATCGCCCGCCACCGGCAGCGCCTCAGCGGGCCGCTGCTCGACCGCATCGACCTGATCGCGCATCTGCAGCGACCGGGGTGTCGGGGCGCGAGCGGGGCGGCCGTGCCCGCCACGGCCCCGCCCGGAGGCATGCTCGGTGCCGACCAAAGCAACGCGCCGGCGCCCACTTCTGCGGAGGCCCGCGAGCAGGTGGTGCGCGCCCGTGAGCGCCAGGCGGCGCGGCTGCGCGAGGAGGGGGTGAGCGCCAACGGCCAGATGGACGCACCCTTGCTGCGCCGCCATGTTGCCCTCAGCGAACGCGCCGAGCAACTGTTGCGCGGCGCCCAGGAGCGCGGCATGCTGAGCGCCCGCGGCATCGCCCGCGTGCTGCGCGTCGCGCGCACCGCCGCCGACCTCGACGGCAGCGCACGCACCCGCGAGCAGGACGTGGCGCTCGTGCTGTCGCTGCGCGCGCAGGACGTCCGAGCGGGCAGGCGGGCGGCATGAGACGCGCGGCGCCCTCCTCACCCCACGCGCACGCCGCATTCGATGCGCCCGGCGCACCAGCCCCAACTAGCGCGCCCTACATATCCGCTGCATCCACCATGCCCGCCGCACCCCGCCTCTCCGCCACAGCCCGCATGCCCACCGCACCCGACGCACGCGACGCCTGCCCGGAGTGCCTGCGCCGCGCCTGGCTGCTGCAGACGCTGAGTGTAAGGCTGGCGTACCGCGTGCGCGAGCCGGAGCGGCTGCTGCAGGCACTCGGGCTTCCCGACGAGCAGCTCATACAGGCCTTCGGCGGCAGGCGCAGGACGGAGCTGATCGAGCGGCACACAAGCTTTGCGCCCGCCGAGCATCCGGCGGCGCCCGGAGTCGAGCGGGTGTGCCGCCACGACCATCGCCTGCCCGCCCCGCTACGGCGCGAGGGTGCCCCCCGGATGCTGCACGTGCGCGGCGGCGTCGAGCGCATGACAGCGCTGCTGGCGGCGCCGACCGTGGCGATCGTCGGCGCGGGGCGCGCCAGCGACTACGGCATGGAGGTCGCATACGGCCTCGCGCGCGGTCTCGCCGCCAGCGGCGTCACCGTGATCGGCGGTCTCGCCGATGGCATCGCGGCGGCGGCACATCAGGGCGCGTTGCGCGCAGGCGCGGCCGGCGTGACAGTGATGGCGGGCGGTGTCGACGTGCCGACCCCCGCGAGCTGGCGCGAGCTTCACCGGCGGATCGCCGTCGAGGGGTGCGCGCTGAGCGAGCTGCCGTGCGGGAGCGTGCCCCGCACCTGGTGTCACGTCGCCCGCACACGAACAATCGCCGCGCTCGCGCGAATCGTGATCGCGGTCGAGGCCGACGACGACCCAAGCGAGTTGCTCGCCGCCAGGCTGGCGCAGGCGGCGGGCGCGACGGTGGCCGCCGTGCCCGGGAGGGTGAGCGCCCCGGGAGCGCGCGGCCCACACCGGCTGCTGCGCGAAGGGGCGCTGCTCGTGAGCGAGGCGCAGGACGTGCTCGACGCGCTCTACGGCGTGGGCGAGCGCCGAGCGGCCGCCTCGCACCCCCCACTCGACAGCCGCCTGCGGGCCGTGCTCGACCGGGTGAGCGCAGGCAGCGACACCGTCGCCAAGCTCATCGCCGCGGACGAGGACCCCAGCGGCCCCTCTGAGCGCGATGTGCTGCTCGCGCTGGCGCAACTGGAGTGCAGCGGTGCGGTGGTGCGCGGGGACGGCGGGCAATATTTGGCGTGTGTTTGAGAACGTCTTTCAAAAAGACCAGCACGCCTGGATGCGGTCCTGGACACTGCGCTGGATCGCCACGTGACGGCTCGCACGTGCCACCAGCACGCGCTTCGCCGCCCCGCGGCGCCCAGCTTGATCCAGGACCGCCCCAGTCGCACTGTCTATTTTGAAAGACGTTCTGAGCGTGCCGCTTCGCGCGCAGTCACTCACCGCGCCTCGTCGTGAATCTCGTGGCAACTTCGCGTCGGCTGACTGCACCGCTGGTTGCACGCACCTCGTGACGGGGCGCCGCTGCGCTATGTTGCCGCGCAGTCAGATGGAGCCCTGACGCGGAGGCCTTCGAGTCTTCCCGAACCGCCCGCATGAAAAGGGCTGATGGCTCCTTTCGCGTACACGCCTCAGCGAAAGGAGCCCCCCGAGTTGCGCCCTTCACCGACGCCCATGCCGATGCCGCGCCAGGCGGCGCTCGGCCACGACCGCGGCGAGCTGGGCGCGATCTTCGCCGGCGGCGCCGCCGGCGGGCTGCTGCGCGTGTGGCTGGCCAGCACGTTCGCCAGCACCGCGACCCAGTGGCCGTGGACGATCTTTGCGATCAACGTGAGCGGCTCGTTGCTGCTCGGCTATTTCGCCACTCGCCTGCAGGATCGCCTGCCGCTGTCCACCTACAGGCGACCGCTGCTGGGCACCGGCTTCTGCGGCGCCTACACAACGTTCTCGACAATGCAGGTGGAGCTCTTGGCGATGGTGGAACATCACCGCTACACACTCGCCGCCGGCTACGCCGCCGCCAGTGTCGCCGCCGGCTACCTGGCGATCTGGGTCGCCACCGCGACGGTGCGAAGGGTGCGGGCGATCACGTGATGAGCGCCCCGGTGTGGATCGGCGTGGCGCTGCTGGGCGGCGGGGGAGCAATCGCGCGGTTTGCGCTCGACACGGCGATCGGCGCGCGCGCAGCGCAAGCCAGCAGCCTGCCGCTCGGCACGCTCGCAGTGAACGCCAGCGGCGCGCTGCTGCTGGGAGTGCTGAGCGGCGCCGGCGCCGGCGGCGATGCGCTGCTGCTGGCGGGCACCGCCGCGTTGGGCTCCTACACCACCTTCTCCACATGGATGCTGGAGTCGCAGCGTTTGGCCGAGGAGGCGCAAGGGCGCGGCGCGGCGCTCAACATCCTGCTGAGCCTCGCCACCGGCGTGGCCGCCGCGGCGCTGGGGCACGCGATCGGAGCGGGACCGTGAACGAAGAGTGCCTCACGCTCACCACCTACTTCGGCGAGCGCGACCGCACGCCCGACGGGCTGCTGGCGGACGAGCTGCTGGAAATCTACGGCGGCCACCGCGTGGCGGCGAGCGTGCTGCTAAGGGGCACGGAGGGCTTCGGGCGGCTGCACCACCTGCGCACCGACCGATCGCTGAGCCTCTCCGAAGACCTGCCGGTGGTGTCGATCGCCGTGGACCGCCGCGAGCGGATCGAGGCGATGCTGGAGCCGCTGCTGCAGATCAAGCGTCGCGGGCTGGTGACGCTGGAGCACACGCGATTGCTGCGCGGCGGCGACCTCGACCACGTGCGTGTGCCCGAGCAGCTGGCGCAGGACACGAAGCTGACCGTGTATGTGGGCCGTCAGGAGCGCGCCAACGGCCGGTCGGCGTGGGCGGCGACCTGTGAGGAGCTGCACCGCCGGGGCGTGGCAGGCGCCACCGTGCTGCTGGGCGTGGACGGCACCCGCAACGGCCGCCGCGCCCGCGCGCGCTTTTTCAGCCGCAACGCCGAGGTCCCGATGATCGTGCTGGCGGTGGGCGCCGGCGAGCGGATCGCCGCGGCGCTGCCCGAGCTGGGGCGCATGCTGCGGGAACCGCTGCTGACGCTGGAGCGCGTGCGCGTGTGCAAGCGCGATGGGCAGCTGCTGGTGGCGCCGCACGAGCCGCCGGCAACCGACGAGCGCGGGCTGAGCGCGTGGCAAAAGCTCACCGTGATCTGCTCCCAGAGCGCCACTCACGAGGGGCAGCCGCTCAACGTGCAGCTGATCCGCCGTTTGCGCTCCGGTCACGCCGCCGGAGCGACCAGCCTGCGCGGCATCTGGGGCTTCCACGGCGAGCACCCCCCGCACGGCGACCGCTTGCTGCAGATCCGCCGCCACGTGCCGGTGATCACCGTGGCGATCGACACCCCCGAGCAAATCGCGCGCGCGTGGGCGATCGTCGACGAGCTCACCGCCGAGCACGGGCTGGTGACCAGCGAGCTGGTGCCGGCCTTCAGCGCCATGAGCGCCGGCGGAAGCTGGGGCGGGCTGCGGCTGGCCCGGTGGGAGGAGTAGGGGTGTGGGGTTGGAACGCCGGGGATGCAGCCCGCATGCCGGCGGGGTCAGCGATCCTCGCTTGCACGCGCGGCTGGGTATAGTTGTCGGCTCGCGCGGATGTAGCTCAGTTGGCTAGAGCGTCTGCTTGCCATGCAGAAGGTCGTGGGTTCGAGTCCCATCATCCGCTCTCTAGAAACCCTGCTAGTCGCGGGTTTTTTGTTACCGAGGACGGCTCGCTCCGATTTTGTCCCAAGACTTTGTCCCAAAACGTGCCGGTGGTTGTGCAGCACGGAGCGGGTGTCCCTCGCGGTTTTTCGGCGTGTTGGGCGCTCAGAGCCGGTCTTGCAGCCATTCTTCAAGCATCGCCTGGGTGAAGCGGATGTGCCGCCCGACGCGGATGCACGGCAGCCGACCGGAGCGCACGGCGTCGTAGATCCAGCTGGTCTTGACAGCAAGGAGCGCGGCAGCTTGCTCGGGGCGTAGGAGCGGCCCTGCGAGTGCCGTGGTATTCGGTAGGCGGCCTTTGGTATGGGCTGACATGGACCCTCCTGGGTGGTGTCGAGGCCTTCTCCTCCTTAATCCGTCGCTGCCTGCCCGGGCGGGACTCGCCCGTCACCTTCCTCTTGGAGCAAAGCGACGCGGGAGCGCAGCGACGCCGAGGACCCGAAGGGCCCTTCCCTTGGGCGTTGGGCTGGAGCTCGGCGTGTCTGTTCCAGGGCGCGCCGGCGCCCGGTCTCAGGCGTAACTCTTGCTGGTTTGTCGGGCGTGGTCAGGGGGTCTCGCGTTCGGTTGCTGGGATGCAGACGTCGATGTCGTGCTCCTGCAAGGCGCGAGTGGCTGCCGCGAGCCACCGGAGCTTCTCCGCGGCGTAGTTGGGCTCGCCGGGGTCGTTGATGGCGTAGGTGGCGATATGCCGGATGATTGCGGCCGCGAGCGTCGCGGCATCCTCGGTGCTGAGCCGTACGTTGGCGAGCGGCAGCTTGTCGGCGGTATCGATCCAGATGGCGAGCTGACGGTGCTCCTGTGAGGGCGTGCAGCTCGATCGGCTGGTACTGCTCGCCCTTGAGCTGAATGGCGCTGTGAGGTGAGCGCATCACATCACCTGCCGCATGACTTCCTCGTCTGCGGCGGCGTTGCTTGGGTCGCGTCCCAGTTGCCGGGGGAATTGGCTGGGTGAGCCCCCGCTGGGGTGGGATGTTATGCGGC
>DATMMB010000297.1:0-3652 GCA_035569895.1 Solirubrobacteraceae bacterium
CCGGTCGAACCGTCGGTGTTCGAATTCACGCCGCCCGCCAACGCCAAGGTCGAAGAAGTCGTGCTCCCCAGGCCGGGCGAACACACCGGCTCATCCGCGCAGAGCGGCGAACACGAACACCCCAACGTCACCACGCACGGCAGCGGACCCGGGACAATCGCTGTGCTCGAAGGCAAGGCCAAAGCCGGCTCGTCGTCGACCTCCTCGTTGCCCGAGGTACTGCAACAGGTCAAGATCAACGGGATCGCCGCCAGCGAGCTGACCACGGAGCTCGGCACGCTGCTCACCTTCGAGCGCTCCGGCGTGCGCTACTTGATCGCCGGCGCGGTCCCCCCCAGCGCTGTCGAAGCGTTGGCCAAGGGCCTGTAGTCGTGGGCGACGCGCCGCCCGCCCGGCGACCGACTTGGCGTTCCTGGCAGAGACTCGAACCTACCCACCCGCGTGGTGTGCATGCGTGCACGAGCGACTGAGGACGCAGCCAGGGGCGCCGGGTCCCCGCCGGTCCGTGCCAGGGGGCTGGTGAAGCGCTACAAGGAGGTGCTCGCGGTCGACCACATCGACCTCAACGTCCACGCCGGCGACGTGTACGGCTTCCTCGGGCCCAACGGCGCCGGCAAGACCACCACATTGCGGATGGCGCTCGGGCTGATCATGCCCACCGCCGGCACCGTCGAGCTGTTCGGGCGCGACCCGATCCGCGAGGGCGCCCGCGCGCTGGAAGGTGTCGCCGGATTCGTGGAGGCGCCAAAGTTCTACCCCTACCTCAGCGCACGCAAGAACCTCGAACTGCTTGGCGCCCTGGACGGCGGCGGCGCGCGTGAACGCATCCCCGAGGTGCTCGATGTCGTCGAGCTGAGCCCGCGCGCCGAGCACCGCGTCGGCGGCTACTCGCACGGGATGCGCCAGCGCCTCGGGATCGCCGCCGCGTTGCTGCGCGCGCCGCGCCTGTTGATCCTCGACGAGCCCGCCACCGGCCTGGACCCGGCGGGGATGCGCGACATGCGCGCGCTGATCCGCCGGCTGGCCGACCAGGGGATCACCGTGCTGCTCTCCAGCCACCAACTGCCCGAGGTACAGGAATTGTGCGACTGGGTGGCGATCGTCGACTCCGGGCGCGTCGTCTACGAGGGCGCGCTCGCCGACCTGCGCCGCCAGGGCGGGGCCGGCTACCGGCTGCGCACAACAGATGACGCCCGCGCGCTCGCGGTGCTGCGCGCGCAACCCGCTATCGAGCACGCGACGGCCGGCGAGCATGGTCTTTCCTTCCAGGCGCAGGAGAGTGATGTCGGCCCCCTGTCGATCGCGCTCGGCGCCACCGGCGTCGGCATCCTCGCGCTCACGCCCGAGCTGGCGACGCTCGAGGACCTCTTCTTCCGGCTCACCGAGGGGGATGGCGCGCCGTCCGGCGCCACGCCCGCCGCCGCAAACACGATCTCCGCGGAAAATGGCCATCCCGCACGGGAGCACGTCAGTGAGCACGCTTGAGGCCACACCGTCGCTCGCACCAACGACGAAGAGAGCCAGGCGCCCCTCCACGCTCACCGCTTACCGCTGGGAGTTGCGCAAGCTCGTTTCCCAGAAGCGCACCTACCTCGGCCTCGGGCTCGCGGCGATCCTGCCGCTCATCTTCGTGATCGTCCAGAACCTGCACGACCACCGCGGCCACGACCAGGGCAACATCTTCGCCGCGCACATCACCCAGTCCGGGCTGGCGACGCCGGTGCTGATGCTGCTGTTTCTGTCGGTGTTCATGCTGCCGCTGATCGCCGCCCTGGTCGCCGGCGACATCGTCGCGGCCGAGGACGGCAACGGCACGCTGAAGACGATCCTCACGCGCTCAGTCGATCGCGGGCAGGTGTTCGCCGCCAAGGCGCTCGCGGCGATGACCTACGGGGCGCTCGCCGTCTTCCTGTCGGCCGTGGTGGCAACGGTCGCCGGCGTCGCCTCGTGGGGCTTCAACCACGTGGTCACGTTCTCCGGCAGCGTGGTGTCCGCGCCCGAAGGGCTGCTGCTGGTGTTCGCCGCAAACGCCGTCTACCTGATCCCGCTGCTGAGTGTGGTGTGCATCGGCGTGCTGCTGTCAACCGCCACCCGCAACAGCGCGGGGGCGGTCGTCGGCACCGTGGGCTTCACGATCCTGCTGTTCATCGTCGGCCAGATCCCCGGCCTGGAAGGGATCAAGCCCTACCTGCTCACCGAACAGTACGAGAACTGGCACGGCCTGCTGCGCACCCCCACCGACTGGGCGCCGATCGGCCACTCGGCGTGGGTGTGCGCGCTGTACGCGGTGCCCGCGCTGTTCGCCGCCTACCTCGTGTTCCTGCGCCGCGACGTCGCGGGCGGCTGAGAACGTCTTTCAAAATAGGCAGCGCGACTGGGGCGTTCCTGGACCAAGCTGGGCGCCGCGGGGCGGCGAAGCGCGTGCTGGTAGCACGTGCAAGCCGTCACGTGGCGATCCAGCGCAGCGTCTAGGGACGCATCCAGGCGTGCTGGTCTTTTTGAAAGACGTTGTGGCGGGGCCCCCAACTGCAAGCCGGGGGCCCCGCCACAACGTGTGCGACTCGCCCCCTGGACGGGGCGCGTCAGGCTTGGCCTATGGGCTCACCACACTGAACGTGCCGCCGAAGGCGGTGATGCCGTTGCCGTTGCCGGCCGATCCTGTGGTCACCAAACCTTCTTCACCGACGAGCGGCTGCTCCTGGCTGTAGATGTAGAGCGGGTGACCGTCGTAGGTGACCTGCAGCGCGCCTTCGAACCTGCGGATCACGCCTACGCCGGCCGGATTCACGCCGGCCTGGGTGGTCGGCGAGCCCTCGGTCAGCAGGGGTATGAACTCCCGTTCGCAGGCCCCGTAGCAGTGGCTCTGCCCGTGGCTGTCGCCGCTGAAGGAGTACACGGTGATCGTCGCTCCGCCGGGCACCACGGTGGGGAGCATCTCCGTCGCCAGAACCGTCGAAGAGTAGGTGGTGCCCGGCTGGGGCGCCTCCGTCTCCAGGTTGACCGGGCCGTCGGCGGGCTGCCCGTTCGGGGAGAGCAGGTACCACGCCGTGTGCCACGGTGGCAGCGGCAGCACCGACTCGAAGAAGCTCGCCCCGAAGAACGAGTTGGGACCGGGATCGAAGAGGTAGAGGGGGTGACCCGCATAGGTCACCTGGTAGGTCCCGAGATCGGCGCGGTAGACGTAGCCGAGCAGCCACGGAGCGACACCGGGGCCGGCCACGGGTGGGCGTTCGGTCGTGAACGCGGGCCAATCGGCGGTCGGGTCGGTCTCAGGGCCGGTGCACGAAAGGGTGCCCTCAACGGTTCCTTCCACCAGGGTCGTCGTGCACCCCGGCTGGTAGGACTGGCGGAACGGCTGCCCATAAGTCGGCGGGTCGATCGTGGCGAAGTACAGCGACGAGCCCGCCGGGAAGATGTAGTGCGCCGGTGTGGAGCCTTCGGCGGGCACGTAGCCGGCTCCCGCTCCTCCCACCACCAGCACGGGGCCGTACGGGCCCTGCTCGATCGACACCACGGCGCCTCCGCCGGTGGAGTGGTGACCGTTACCCCGTCCCCACCATCGACCCGGTCGCAGCGGGAATGCAGCGGCGGCGCAGGAAACCACGAGGGCCACCAGCAAAGCCCCGATCCAGACCAGCGTGAGCTTCTTCAA
>DATMMB010000298.1:0-10020 GCA_035569895.1 Solirubrobacteraceae bacterium
AACGACCTGTGGGCCAGATACCTTCTTCATGGCGGTTTCCTCCTGTCCCCGCGGACTTGTTGACACCCCGAACGCTCCCAACCGGAGCGGACGAGGCGGGAGGACCGCCACTCAAAGTTCTACAAGGACTCGGACAACCTCTTCTTCGCCCTTGCCCTGGCTGAGTTCAAGAAGGCGCATCGGGCCGCCTTCTTCGTAGGTGTATTTCGCTACGTTGCCTTCGGAGTCGATGTATTCGATCGTCTGGCCGATCGTGTTCTGCTTGTCGGTGATCGTCTTGGTCGTTGAGCCGGTTGTAGTGCTCTGCTTTTCGAGCGCGCCGGTTTTTCGTTGTATTCGTTACTCGTCTTCGGTAGGGCTGTGTCGATCGTCGAGCTGATTTCGCTCGAGGTGACGCGGCCAGCTGCGTCGACAGTCTGTTTCTTGGTGCGTTTGACGGTGCCGACGGTTTCGGTGATCGTTTCCGGGGCGTCCCAGATCGTGTATTCGGTCAGGGTGACCGGGAGTTCGGGCAGGCCGGCCGTGCCCGGTTGGGAGGCGGGCATCGTCTCGCAGGTCAGGCCGGACCATTCGGGGTGTTCGCCGCAGGCCGGGAATTCGGAGTTCGCGGCGGAGCTGTAGTAGACGGCCTTGATGTTGTGTGCGCCGGCTGCGACGGCTTCGATCGTCCAGTCCTCGATTTGGTCGATCGAGTTGCCTTTGTCGACGACGTAGGCGTTGCCGTTGGGGTTGAGTGCGATCCCGCTGTCGAGTTCGAACTCGCCGCCTTCGGTGCCTTTGCTGCCGAACGCGGTGATGAATTCGTTGTTGGAGCGGAACTCCTCGACACGGTGGTTGGTCTCGTCGGTGACGAACGCGTTGCCGTTCGCCGCGATCGCGATTGCGTCGGGCTCGCCGAATTTGCCGTTGCCGCTTCCGCTTTTGCCGAACTTGCTTTGGTATTCGCCTTTGCTGTTGAGGATCTCGACCCGGTCGTTGCCGCTGTCGGTGACGTAGATGTTGCCGTTGGGCGCGACGGCAATGTCGAGCGGTTTTTCGAACTCGCCTTCTTTGGATCCGGCGATGCCGGCTTTGCAAGTCGTGGCGGTCGTGCAGATCTCGAATTTGGCTTCGCCGTTGCTGACGCCCCACCCGACGGCCTCGATGAATTCGCCTTTTTCGTTGAGCTCTTGGATGCGGTTGTTGCCGTAGTCGCTGACCCAGATATCGTTTTTGCTGTCGATCGCGACACCGCTCGGGCTTGAGAACTTGAGCCCTTCGGTGCCTTTGCTGCCGATGTCTTTTTCGCCTTTGCCTTTTTCGTTGAAGACGGCGATGCGGTTGTTGCCGGAGTCTGCGACGTAGATGAGCCCGTTGGCGATCGTGATGCCTTCGGGATAGTAGGTTTCGTTGAGTCCGGTGCCTTCGGCTCCGAAGCGCTGCACGAAGGCGCCTTTGGAGGTGAACTCGTCGATACCGTCGCCGGAGACGTCGTTGGTGACATACAGGTCGCCTTTGGCGTCGAGGGCAATGCCGGACGGCGACACCAGGTCGCCTTCTGCGGTGCCTTTCTGGCTGTAGGACCCGTAGTAGGCGGGGGCGCGCGGCGTGCCCTCCGGTGATTGCGTTTCCGATACGTCCCCGGTAGAGGCTTCGTAGATCGTGGTGTGGACGAGTTTGAGCCCGCTGGGTTCCTGTGTGGTTGATGTGGCGGCGCGAAGCTTCCATCCAAGGTCGTTCTGGCCGCCGTAGCCAAAGACGGTTGTGCGGACTTCCTTTTCTTCGCCGCTTTCGGTGAGAACGCCGGTGGTCTGCTTGGTCACCAGGCTGTACTTTTCGCCCGTTTTAGCTTCGATTTCGGCGGCGCCTTCGTTGTAGTAGTTGTGGCTGACCTGGCGCACCTCAACCTTCGAGCCGCCTTTCAGGCGGACGAGGTGTTGCGGGCCCTCGATTTTGACGATGTTGGTGTCTTCGGTGTTGTATTCGGTTTTCGTGTCGAGTTTCGCGGCGACTTCGGCCGCTTTGCAGCCGCCGTGTTCGAAGTTCTCTATCGCGAGAGCACGGTTGTCGGCGCTAAGCGGGAAGGGAGTCGAAACCCCGCGCCTCCACGTCGTCGAAGAAGCGCCGGGCACGATTGTCCTCCGGGTACAACATCAGCGCGGCGTCGGCGCCGTGCCGGCCGATGATCAGGTGCAGCCAGTCGCGCAGATCGGAGCGCAGGTCCTCGAGTTCTTCCGTGCTCAGGTCCGGCTGGATCCTCAGCACGTCGAGCTCCCAGTCCTGCAGCGCGCGCTTCCGTGTCCTGCCACTCCGTCGCCCGCCGCTCCAGCGTCGCGATCACGTCCGCGGACAGCCTGATGCTCTTGCCGCGCTGCTCGGCCTGACCGCTCTCAACGAGCGCGTCCACAATCGGCTTCAACTCCTCGATCTCGACCTCGAGGCCCCAGCAGTCGACGAACGCCTTCCGGCACTCGAACAAGGAGCTGAGTTCGCCGCCTTCGATCGCGGCGACGGCGAGCACGAGGTCGTGCAGCACCGCGCGCAAGTCCAGGCCGCCGCGCTCGAACGGCCGGTACTGCGCGAGCCGGCGAACATCACCAACGCCAGAGGGCGACGTCTTGACACTGGACATAGCTTCGGACCTCCTCATGCTGATTCATGCGTTCGTGCACGATGACCACAACACGGCGGGGTCAGCCGCCAGCCATCGTGGCGGAGTCAAGCATATGCTCCCGACAGAAAGAATTCGCCCCGCCAGACAGGGATGACTAGGCCCAGTCTGGCGGGGCTACGTCGAACGCAGAGAACAGCGCGAAAGTCGTATCTGATGCACCGGATACCTTCCAGAACGACGTTGACCCGACGCCAGTTGTCGTCCCGAGCAGCTCAATTGCGCAACCACTTCGCTCCGCTGCGGATCACTCCGCCACTTCCGCGAGCAGCGCCTGCGGCGCGACGATGCGCACCCCGCGGTGCTCGCCGACCGGCAGCAGATGCCGGCGGTCACCCGACACGAGAACCTCGACTCCCGCCGCCACCGCGCACGCCAGGATCACATCGTCGTCACGGTCACCCGTGACCTGCTCCGGCGACCGAGATGGCGCGCCCACACGCTCGCGGGCAAGCTCGATCAGGAACGCCCTGATCTCGCGCACCCGATTCTGCGCAAAGCCAAGCTTCGTGGTCAGCACACGCTCGAGCTCTTCGAGGGCGGGGTCTGCGAGCACCAGTTCGATACGGCCGTCGATCGCCGCCTCGATCACCCGGCTCGGAGGCCCACCGGCGATGAACGCGGACACCAGAACGTTCGTGTCACAGAGCGCGCGCAGGGTCACGCGCGGATCGTGCGCAACTCGTCGAGGAGCCCCTCGACATCCTCGGGACCGACACCCCTCTCCTCCGCGCGTCCGCGCCCGTAGCGCTGCAGATCGGCGAAGCGCTCGTGCTGCACGTGACGGCGCAGCGCGTCGCGTACCACCTCGCTCTTGGTCTTGCCCGTCGCCCGCGCGAGCGCCTCGGCCTCGGAGGCGAGCTCGTCAGGAACCGACACGGACAGCAGACGCGACATATGAAATCATCATATCAAGCGCCCCCGGGCGTCCCTCGACGGCGACGGCCGTGACAACAGTTTGACAACAGTCGCCGCTCCAGATGCGTCCTATGCGTCCGCGAAACCCCGCAAAATGGACGATCTGGACGCCCCCGGACGCATCTGGACCCCCTGCGCACGGTTCAGGTCCGTGTCGGAGTAATCCGGTGGAGGTTCGAGTCCTCTCATCCACATTTTCGAGGGGCATTTGGCCGTCGTCGGAACTTAGGACGACACGGCGGCTGGGCGGATCTCGATCCGCCATCCATGGGGCTCAGCCAGCGCTCAGCTCACCGGTGAGGATGCGCGACCGGGGCGCCGCTATCCTCGATGGCGGCTGAGAATGAGCGCCAGCGACACCACAACCATTGCGACGGCTGGCATCGTCGGCGAGGCCGAGGGGGAGCGTCAGCGCGGCGCGGTGGTGGAGCTCGACGTGACCGGCATGCACTGCGGCTCGTGCGCGGCGCGGGTGCAGCGCGCGCTCGCCGGCCAGCCGGGTGTGAGCGACGCGCTGGTCAACTACGCCACCGGCCGCGCGACGGTGGAGCTGACGGACGGCGCAGAGGCGCTCGACACAGGGCGGCTGATCGGCGCCGTGCGCGAATCGGGGTATGACGCCGCGCCGGCCGCGCACAGCGCCGCCGAGCAGGCGCACGTGTTTGCCGAGCAGGAGCGCGCGCAGGCGCGCGAAGAGGCGAGCCTGGTGCGGCGCATCGCGCTCGCGGTGCCGCTGGCGGCGGCGATCGCGGCGCTGACGTACGCAGCGCCGCACGACACCACGGCGCGGTGGCTGTGCGCGGCGATGGCGGTGCCGGTGCAGTTCTGGTGCGGGTGGCCGTTCCTGAGCTCCGCGTGGGCTCGCGCGCGCGCGCGGGCAACCAACATGGACACGCTGATCGCGCTCTCCACGCTCGCGAGCTTCGGCTACTCCACCTACATGCTGCTGAGCGCGAGCCCTGTGTACGAGCACGGCGTGCCGGTGGGGAAGTTCAACATGCAGCTCGACTACGACATGGGCGCGATCATCATCGCCGCGCTGTTGGTCTCCCGCTGGTGCGAGGCGCGGGCGCGCAGCCGCTCCGGGCGCGCGGTGCGCGAGCTGGCGCAGCTCGGCGCCACGCGGGCTCGGCTGCTCGACCCCGAGCACCCCGACGGCCCCGAGCGGCTGGTGGCGGTGGAGCGGGTGGCGCGCGGCGACCTCTTCCGCGTGCGCCCCGGCGATCGCATCCCGGTGGACGGGATCGTGATCGCCGGCGCCTCCGCCGTGGAGGAGTCGATGCTGACGGGCGAGTCGCTGCCGGTGGAGAAGCGCGAGGGCGCGTTGCTCACCGGCGGCACGGTGAACGTCGACGGGCTGCTGAGCGCGCGCGCGACCGCGGTGGGCGCGCAGACGGCGCTCTCGCATCTGGTGGCGCTCGTCGAGCGCGCGCAGGCGTCGAAGCCGCAGATCCAGCGCCTGGCGGACCGCGTGGCGAGTGTGTTCGTGCCGGCGGTGCTGGGGCTCGCGGCGCTGACGCTGATCGCGTGGCTGGCCACCGGGCAGGACCTGCAGGGGATGTTCGCCCAGATGCACGTCGAGCGCGGCGTGGACGCCACGATCGCCGTGCTGATCGTGGCGTGTCCCTGCGCGCTCGGACTGGCGACGCCGGTGGCGATCCTCGTCGGCACCGGCCGCGGTGCGCAGCTCGGCCTGCTGGTGCGCAGCGCCGAGACCCTCGAGCGCAGCCAGGGGCTGGACACGATCGTGCTCGACAAGACCGGCACCGTCACCACCGGCGAGCTGTCGGTGGACGCCCTGTGGTGCACGCCCGGCGTCGGCGAGGAGGAGCTGCTGAGGATCGCCGCCGGCGCGGAGGCCGGCTCCGAGCACCCCGTGGCGATCGCGATCGTCGACGCCGCCCGCGCGCGCGGCGTCGAGGTGCCCGCGGCGAGCGAGTTCCGCTCCACCCCCAGCCGGGGCGTGCGCGCGAGGATCGCCGGCGCGGAGGTGTGGGTGGGGCGCCCGCGGGCGGCGGCGCGCGACGGCGAGTCCAACCAGGCGTCCGCGCACGCCGACACCGATGACCGGACGGCCACGACGACGGAGCACACAGGTGAGCCGGAGCAGACACCCGCGCAGCGGGAGTCCGAGCTCCGCACGGCCGTGGCCGCTCGCGACGGCGAGCTGGGACGAACGCTCGCGCGGTGGGAGGCCGACGGCCGCACCGCCGTGGTGGTCGAGCGCGACGACCAGCTGCTCGGCGCGGTGGCGCTCGCCGACACGCTGAAGGACGAGGCGCCGGCGGCGGTGGCGGGGCTGCAACGAATGGGCATCGAGGTGGAGCTGCTCACCGGCGACAACGCCCGCGCGGCGCGCGCCGTCGCGGGCGCGGTGGGGATCGAAAGCGTGCGCGCCGAAGTCGACCCGGAGGGCAAGCTCGCGGAGATCGCCCGGCTGCAGGCGGAGGGCCGGCGCGTGGGGATGGTGGGCGACGGCGTCAACGACGCGGCCGCGCTCGCGCAGGCCGACCTCGGGATCGCGATGGGCACCGGCGTGGGCGCGGCGATCGAGGCGGCCGACATCAGCGTGATGGGCGGCGATCTGCGCGGCGTCGCGCGCGCGCTGCGCCTCTCGCGCGAGACGTACACGATCATCCTGCAGAACCTCGGGTGGGCGTTCGGCTACAACCTGATCGCGCTGCCGCTGGCGATGACCGGCCTGCTCAGCCCCGCGCTAGCGGCGGTGGCGATGGGCGTGTCGAGCATCACCGTCGTCGCCAACAGCCTGCGCCTGCGCCGCTTCGGCGCGCCCGGGCGCGTCACGCCGGTGCGCACCCCGCGCGCCCGCCTGGCGAGCATTGTCGCGGCCGCCGCGCTGCCCACGCTGCTGCTCGGCACGATCGTGGTGGCCGACCCCAACTCGTTCGCCGTGCCCAGCAGCGCGTCGATCGCGCTGAAGCAGCCCGCCGGCGAGACGCTGCAGGTGTACGCGCTGCCGCTGCGCCCGGGCAAAGTGGAACTGCACCTCTACCTGCTCGGCCCCGCCGGCGAGGTGCCCTACCGCTCGCTGTCGATCGACGCGACCTCGGCGACGGGGGCGCACACGAAGCTCACCATGTACGTCGCGGGCCCCGGCCACGACATCGCTGAAACCCACCTCACCCGCGGCGTGTGGAAGCTGCGCGTGAGCGGCGCCGACAGCGCGGGGCACCTGCTGAGCGGCTCGTTCGCACTCCCGATCAACTGAGCGTCACATCAACAACTGCATCGCCGCGAACATATACGCCATGCCGAGCGCCATCATCGCCATCGATGGCCGCAGGTCGCGCTCGCACACCAGCGGCTGCACACCGGTCGCGGTAAGCGTGCCGTCGGGGTTCACGCTCATGCCGCGGACGATCGCGCGACGGTCGAGCCGGCGGTAGTAGTTGCTCGCCCACAGCAGCGCCTGCACGGTGAAGTAGGCAACCAGCAGCCACGTCAGCGGCGCGACATACCCGCTTGGCGACCACATGTACGCCATCGCCGCGAGGTCGAACGCGAGCGCCCCCCACAGCGCGTTCACCGCGTGTCCGCTCAGCGCGCGCGCGAGCATCCACGCGAGCGCCGCGCCTGCGCCGTTGGCGAACAGCAGCGGCCACGCCCCGGCGGGGATGTCGAGGTGGTCGAGCGAGCCGGGTGCGTACATGAACACCATCCCGAGCGCCATCAGCACGTGACCGGTATGCCACCAGCACCGCTCGCCACTCGTCTGCGCCACGTGGCGCGCGTGCACCACGAGAATCGCGATGAACGCGAGCGTCCACAGCACCGCCAGCCAGTCGGGCAGGATGTTGGTGGCCCCGTGCGATGCCTGCATCGACATGCCGCCCATCGCCATCTTCATCGTGGTCGGGTGCGCGGCGTTCATCGACATGCCGTTCATCACCATGTGCGAGGAGTGATCGCCGCCGGCCATGCCCGACGAGTGGGTGCCACTGGCGATACCGTGCGATTGGGTGCCGGCCATGCCCGACGGGTGGGCGCCGCCGGCCATGCTCGAGGTGCGGCCACCGGAGCGTCTCATGCGCCCACCGCCACGGCGCTGGACTGCACCTGCTCACGCTCCGCCGTCGCCTGCGCGGCGAATGGCGCCACCGGCACCAGCGCCGCGGCCAGCAGCACCAGCAGCGGGCCGGTGTTGACATCGGTGGCCTGCCCGATCCAGAAGGGACCGCCGAGGCTCTGCCCGTACAGCCAGTACGCCAGCGACAGCGCGGCCCCCACCACCAGCGCGGCGGGACGCAGCCGCGTCCACACGCCCGCCGCGATCAGCAGCGAGGCAATCGCCAGCACGGTGGCAACGGTGACGCCATCACCACCCAGCCCGTTGGCGAGCGAATGCTGCACGCTCGCCAACCAGTGGGGCGCCGCGTCGGCCATGCCGGAGATCTGTGCCTTCAGCGCTTCCTTGGTGCGATCGACACGCAGCAGCCACAGCGCCGCCGCCTCCACCCAGATCAGCGACCACACCACGCGCCCGCCTCGGCGGCCGAGCAGCCCCCCGTCGACCGGCGCGCCGTCGGGGTTGTCGTCTTTCGGCCACACGAGCAGCCCGATCATCGCGTACACGAACACCGCCCCCGGCGCGCCCATCAGCGGCGACACCGGCGCGCCGGAGAGGAGCGTCCCGAAGCCCTCGCCCAGCCACCACACGACCAACGCCCATAGGAACGACACCGCCAGCGCGGGGCGCACGGTGCGGCGGCTGAGGATGAGACCGAGCCCGATCGCGCACTGAATCTCCGCCGAGAGCGTGTTCCACAGGGTGAGGTTGTGGCCGTAGAAGTGCGCGAGCGTGAGGATCGGACCACTGATGAACCCCGGCTGGCCCTTGGCGGTCGGTTCGATCACTTCCCGCAAAAACGCATGCGTGTACATGTAGCTCTGAAACTGCAACAGCCCATCCAGCAGCCAGATGCAGCCGAGCGCGATCTGCACCCCCCGGCGCGTGACGAGCAGCCGTTTGGGAAGCGTCCACACCGGCCGCAGAGGGCGTGCGGAGGACGCCGCAATTGCTTGATTTGCCATCTCGTACACTCCCATCGGAGAATGTGTCGTCCGCCGCGCGGCGCGGCGGCGCGGTGAAGGTCGGTCGCGCCCGCGGCCTCGACGGTTTGCCACGGTGACTCACACGCGCCCGCGTTCATGCGCGGACGACTGGTCGCCGGGCTCATGCGAGTGAGGGCGCGAGCCGCTGGCGTCTCAGCAGCCCGCGGCGAGCGGCGGCGCGCGGCCGGCGAGCGACACCGCGATCAGCCGTCCGCCGCGCATCAGCGTGGCCGGACGCCGGCGCGGCGCGGGAGCGCTAGCGGCGCGCGGCGCTCGCCGCGAGGGCATCCGGCGCAGGCGCATCAGCACGCGCTCGCCCGGATACCGTCCACATGCAAGCGCGAGCATGAGCAGGGCCGCCGGCAGCACATACAGCGCGCCTGCGGTCATCGCGCCCCCGCCGTGTCCCACGAGCAGGGCGCACAGCGCCAACGCGGAGGCGACGCCTCCGAGTCCGAGCAGCCGCACCGAGAGCCGACCCCTGGAACTCATCGCGCCCGAAGCCTACCACCGGCGGGGACTGCGCCGTCGAGGCGGGAGCAGCGAGATGCAGCGAGCCGTCCCTATCTCGCTCGCCCCCACGCGCGCGGCAGATCTGTCCGCTCGCCGCCGCCCTCTTGACGCCTGGCCTGGATCTCGCGATAGATCTCGTCTCGGTGCACCGGAACTGCCGTGGGCGCCTGGATGCCCAAGCGCACCTTCGCGCCGTCGTTCGACAGCACCGTGACCTCTATGTCGTCGCCGATCATGATGCTCTGCCTGGTCTTGCGCGTCAGGACGAGCACGAGCCTCGACTCCCTCGGCTCTCCGCCCCGATCCAGCCGCCGGGAGTGGCGCACCGATCACACGATCGACGCATTGACACCTCTTGTGATGTCATCATTTAAGGAGCTTAGCGCCGGAATGCAGATCAGGAGCCGCTAAAACCGACTTGTCTGCAGACAGCGAAGCCTTGACAGCGAGTCATGATCACGCCGCTCGGGAATCCCCTTATGCCGTTGCCCTCCAAAGGTCGCCCCGCTCTGCGGCTGGTCGTGTCGCTCGTGTTCGCCGTCTCGCTCGTGTTCGCTTGCCTGCTCTTCGCCGCCGGTGCTCGAGCGCAGGGAACGAACACGCCCGAAGGCACCGCGGAAGCGCCAGCTGGCGAAGTGACACCAGCGAGCGGTGTGCCTCCAGAACAGACGCCGTCCACCGGCGAACAGGTCTTGCCCACCGGCGAACAAGCCCCACCGGCAGCCGAACAGACGCTGCCGACCGCCGAACAGGCTCCACCCACCGGCGAACAAGCCCCACCCACCCCCGAACAAGCCCTCCCAGCCGAACCGCCTCCCACCTCTGAAACCATCGCAGCCGAACCGCCTCCCACCTCTGAAACCGTC
>DATMMB010000299.1:0-7185 GCA_035569895.1 Solirubrobacteraceae bacterium
AGTTGAGAGGATTTGTCCCTAGTACGAGAGGACCGGGATGAACGCACCTCTGGTGTATCTGTTGTCCTGCCAAGGGCATAGCAGGCTAGCTACGTGTGGATCGGATAACCGCTGAAAGCATCTAAGCGGGAAGCCGGCCTCGAGATGAGCTCTCCCATCCCCTTGAGGGAGTAAGACCCCTGGTAGACCACCAGGTTGATAGGCCGGATCTGGAAGGGCGGTGACGCCCGTAGGAGACCGGTACTAATGGTTCGAGGGCTTGACGGATTTTTTGATCTATGCCGGCGCCACCCTCCGTGGTGCGCGCCGACCGATACCCGCTGTGGCGCTGTGCAGTTTTGAAGGACCGGGGAGGCCGGTCGCTCACCAGTTTCCGGTGGCTTTGGCGAGGGGGAAACACCTCTTCCCATTCCGAACAGAGCAGTTAAGCCCCTCAGCGCCGATGGTACTTGGCTCGCAAGGGCCCGGGAGAGTAGGACGCCGCCGGTTTTTTTTACCGCACACGAGCCGCCCGCGTGGCGGCTCGTCGCGTTGGTGGCACCGTCGCATCGATGGCGCCGCCGCGGCGGCGCCATCGAGTTGGGTTGATGGCACCGTGGGCGTCGCGGTTGGTGGCGGTGTCGTGAGTTTATGGTGACGTCGGTTGACAGCGCCGATGGCGTGATTGCCGCTGGTGTATGTGGCCGCCTCGGGTATGCTGGCGCCCGGTGTCGCTCTCCTCCGATCTCTTCGCCCGCGTCAGCCCCTACCTCGCGCATCGGCCCGGCAGCGCACAGGCGACACGCGCCCACGCCGTGCTCTTGCGTCTCACCGGGGGACGGATTGGTGGCCGGGCGCTCGGCTCCGACATCCTCGTGCTCCGCACGGTGGGTCGGCGCACAGGTCAGCCGCGCGACGCGCCGCTGCTGTACATCCGTCACGGCGAGTCGTTCGTGATCGTCGCCTCCAACGCCGCCTCCGCCCGCACACCGGCGTGGTGGCTCAATCTGCAAGAGCACCCCGACGCCGACGCGCTCGTCGACGGACACGACCATCCCGTTCGCGCCCGCGCCGCCACCGCTGAGGAGGTCGCCGAGCTGTGGCCGCGGCTGGTAGCCCAGTACAGGGGATACACGCGCTACAAGTCGATCGCGACGCGCGAGCTGCCCGTGGTGATCCTCGACCCATCTGAGGTGGGCCAGCGCTGAGCATACGGGCGTCTCGCCGGCGCCGCATCCCATCCCGCCAGCGTCACCTTCACGCCGGACGCGACGGAGCAAAGGCACACCTGCGGCGGGGCGACCGCTTGGCCTCCCCGCCGCAGAGCCCTACGCTGGCGCAACGGCGCGCGGTGCGCGGGAGCCCACGTGGGCTCGCGGGGCGATGCCGCGGGTTCCTCCCGGCCGACCTCCCAGTCGCCGTCGCCTTCGTCGTCCTCGAGCAGGAGAAACGCGCGCGTCAGTGCGAGCGCATCCCGGGCGCGTTGCGCGAGCGTCGATGTCCGCAGTGAACAGAACACGTGTTCGTAAGGTAGGGCCAGCTCCGGACGGAATCACCGCGAACATATGTACGCGCGGTGCATCACCCGACTGGATCGCCTTGGTTGAGCCAGATGCACCCCGCCGGTGCTGCAACGGGAGTTGCAGGCGCGCATGCTGGCGAGGCCGAGCCCGGGCCGTGCAGGTGCCGCGGCGCCGCGCGCGAACTCCACAGCTGATGGCGTTCAGCGCACGGGCTCATAGCTAGACGACCGACGGCGAGATGGCTGTTACCCTTGCCACACGACGCCGCGTCGGCCCGATTCTCGGCCGCCGGGGGCGGCCGAAGCCCATGGAGAAGTTCGTCATCGAAGGCGGCGTCCCGCTGTCCGGCACGCTCACCCCGGCCGGCAACAAGAACGCGGCGCTGCCGATCCTCGCCGCGTGCGTGCTCACCGAGCAGGAGATCGTCGTGCGCAACGTGCCGCGGATCCGCGATGTGGACGCAATGATCGCGATCCTCGATCAACTCGGCGTGCGCACCGCGTGGCTGGGGCCCAACGAGCTGTCGCTGTGCGCCGCCGACGTGCGCGGAGTCGAGGTCGAGCCGGAGCTCGCCGAGCAGATCCGCGCGTCGTTCCTGCTTGCCGCGCCGCTGCTCGCGCGCTTCGGCCGCGCCGTGATGCCGCCCCCCGGTGGGGACGTGATCGGGCGCCGGCGCCTCGACCCGCACCTCGACGCGTTCCGCGCGATGGGCGCGCGCGTGGAGTGCGGGCGCGACATCCTGCTCACCGCGTCGCGCGGGTTGCGCCCTAGCGACGTGTTCATGGACGAGCCCTCGGTGATGGCGACCGAGAACGCGCTGATGGCGGCCGCGCTGACGCCGGGCCAGACGGTGATCGGCAACGCCGCGTGCGAGCCGCATGTGCAGGACCTCGCGCGGATGCTTGTGAAGATGGGCGCCGATATCCAGGGAATCGGGTCGAACCTGCTGACGGTCACCGGACGGGAGCGGCTGCGTGGGTGCGAGCACCGGATCGCCCCCGACCACATAGAGATCGGCTCGTTCATCGCGCTCGCCGGCGTCACCGGCGGCGAGCTGCGCGTGCGCGACACGGTGCCCGACGACCTGCGCATGATCAGACTCGTGTTCGAACGGCTGGGGTTGCGCACGGAGGTGCACGGCGATGACATCTTCGTGCCCGGCGCACAGCGCCTGGTGGCGCAGGCGGACGTGGGAGAGTACAAGAGCAAGATCCAGGATGGCCCCTGGCCGGCATTCCCCGCCGACCTCACGTCGATCGTGCTCGCGCTCGCGACCCAGGCCGAGGGGTCGATCCTCGTGCACGAGTGGATGTTCGAGAACCGCCTGATCTTCACCGACAAGCTGATCCTCATGGGGGCGGACATCGTGCTGTGCGACCCCCACCGCGCGATCGTCACCGGCCCGCGGCGGCTGCGGGGCGAGCGCATGGAGTCGCCCGACATCCGCGCCGGGATGGCGATCCTGCTGGCCGCCCTGTGCGCCGACGGGCAAAGCGAAATCGGCAACATCCGCCAGATCGACCGCGGGTATGAGCGGATCGACGAGCGCCTGCGCGAGCTCGGCGCGAACATCGAGCGCGTCGCCGTGGAGCCGCGGCCGGCCGTTCACGCCTAGTGGTTCATCCTGTGAGTCCATTGTGTGCTTGGGCGAGCGAAAACCGAGCCTGCCACGAACGCAGGGCGGGACAGTGGTAGCACCACGGACCCGACCGAGGACAAAGGCAGGCGAAGGTTTGCAGCCGATCCAAGCGCCAAGGGGCTTGCGGAAGGGACCACTGGTCTCACGGGCATGACCCACCCGATCCCCAGCGGCACCCGCGACGTGCTGCCCGACGAGATGCGCGAGATGCGCGCGATCACCGAGGCGCTGCGCGCCGTGTTCGAGCGCCACGGCTACGGCGAGGTGTACACCCCTGCGCTCGAGTACGACGCGGTGCTGGCGCGCGCCGACAGATCAGCGGTCCCGACCACTCCGCCGCCGGCCTACCGGTTGCTCGACGAGAGCGGCGCGCTGCTGGTGCTGCGCTCGGACATGACCGTCCCGATCGCGCGCGTGGCCGCCACCCGCTACGCGCACAGCGAGCCGCCGCTGCGGTTCTGTTACTTCGCGCACTGCTACCGCGGTGTGCGCCCCCAGCGCGGCCAGCCGCGCGAGCTGCTGCAGGCGGGCATCGAGCTGCTCGGCTCACCCGCACCCGAGGGCACGGCGGAGGCGCTGACGGTGCTCTGCCACGCGCTCGACGCGACCGGTCTGGCCGACTACCGGGTGGGGCTCGGCGACGCCTCGCTGTTCCCGGCGCTGGCGGCGGGCGTGGGCGTCCCGGAGGCTGCGCGCGGCGCGCTGCTGGAGTCGCTCGCGAGCCGCGACTTCGTCGAGCTCGAGCGCCGGCTGGGCGAGAGCGGGCTGCCGGCGCCGCAGGCCGAGCTGTTGCTGAGCGTGCCGCAGCGGCGCGGCGGCCCGGAGGTGCTGAGCGGCCTCACTGGCGCGGCGGCGGACGCGGTCGCGGGGCTGCGCATGGTGCACGAGCTGCTGGAGCCGGCGGTCGCCGCGCGTGTGATCTTCGATCTTGGACTGGTGCGCTCGCTCGGCTACTACACCGGCGCCGTGTTCGAGGTGTACGACCCGGCGCTCGGCGCACCGCTCGGGGGTGGCGGGCGCTACGACGAGCTGCTCGGACGCTTTGGGCGTGCCCTGCCGGCGGTGGGGTGGGCGCTGGGACTCGATCGCCTGCACATCGCGCTCGCCGGCGAGGAGCGTGGCAGGGGAGCGGGGCTGACGCGATGAGCGTCCGCGCGACGGGCCCGAGCGGGACGGTTGCGCTTGACAGCGCTCTGCCCGCGGCGACACACGCTCCCCGGGGACCGGTGTGAGCGCGCTGAACGGTCTCACGGTCGCGGTGCCGCGCGGCGCGCTGTTCGAGGACACGGTGGCGCTGCTCGCCCGCCTCGGCGTTGACACCGACGAGTTGCGCAGCAACGACCGCAAGCTGCTGTTCGCGGAGATTGGCGTGATCACGATGCGCCCCTCCGACGTGCCCACCTACGTGGAGGCGGGCGCCGCCGACATCGGCATCACCGGCAAGGACGTGCTCGCCGAGCGCGCGACCGAAGCCGGGAGACACGCGCGAGTCCCCGCTTCGACCGAAGCCGGGAGACTCCCGCCTTCGGCTCGCATCCCCCGTTCGGCCAGCGGCGCGGCGGCGGCCGGCAGGGAGGTGTACGAGCTGCTCGACCTCGGGTACGGCCGCTGCACGATGGTGGTGGCGTCGATCGCCGGGGACCCCGACCCCGCGGCGGAGGCGCTGCGCCGCCTCGGGGTGATGCGCGTCGCGACCAAGTACCCGCGCACCGCCGCCCAACACTTCGAGGAGACCGGCCGCCAGGCGGAGATCGTGGAGGTGAAAGGCTCGGTGGAGCTGGCCCCGCTCACAGGATTGGTGGAGGCGATCGTCGACCTGACCGCGACGGGGACGACGCTGCGCGAGAACAACCTGCAGATCCGCGAGCAGCTCTTCGAGTGCACGGCGCGGCTGATCGCCAACCCGGTGGCGCACAAGCTGAAGGCGGGCGAGATCGACGAGCTGCTGGAGTGGCTGCGCGCGGATCACACGGGGCCGGGCGATGGAGCTTGAGCGGATCGATCGCGAGGCAGTGAAGGCTGCCGGCGGGCCGGCCGGCGTGGTCACGCGACTGCGCAAGCTCGCGCCCATCCCTGCCGCCGTCACCGACGACACCCGGCGGATCGTCCGCGACGTGTTCGAGCGGCGCGAGGAGGCGGTGCTGCGCCTCACGCGCGAGCACGACACGGGCGGAGCCGAGCCCCGGCCGCTGGTGGTGGCCGCGCCGGAGCTCGACGACGCGCTCAGGGCGCTGCCCCTCAACGTGGTGGCGGGGTTGCAGGTCGCGATCGCCAACGTCGCCGAGCTGGCGCAGGCGGGGGTGAGCGAACAGCCGGTGAGCGTAACCCTGCCTCAGCGACAGGTGGTGACGCTGCGCGAGGTGCCGGTCGACTCGGCGGCCGTGTATGTGCCCGGCGGGCGCGCTCCCTACCCGAGCACGGCGGTGATGGGCGTCGTGACGGCGCGAGCCGCGGGGGTGACGGAGGTCGTCGTGTGCTCGCCACCCGGTCGCGACGGGCAGGTCCACCCGGTGATCCTCGGCACGTGCCGGCTGCTGGGAGTGCAGCGGGTGTACCGCATGGGTGGCGCGCAGGCGATCGCCGCGCTCGCGTTCGGCACCGACACGGTGGGCAGGGTCGATGTGATCGTCGGCCCCGGCAACCTATACGTGCAGGAAGCCAAGCGCGAGCTGAGCGGCGTCGTGGGCATCGACGGGTTCGCCGGCCCCTCCGACCTGATGGTGGTGGTGGGCGAGGACGCCGATCCTGACCTCCTCGCCCTTGACCTGCTGGCACAGGCAGAGCACGGCGCCGCCAGCGTGGTGGTGGCGGTCTCGCCCTCCACTGCCGCGCTCGACCGGCTCGCGGAGAAGCTGCGCGAGCTGTCGGATGGGTGCGAGGGCCTCGCACCGTGTGTGCTGGTCGAGACGGCGAGCGCGCGCGAGGCGCTCGCGCTCGCCAACGAGTTCGCTCCCGAGCATCTGCAGCTGGTGGGTGCCGAGCCCGAGGCGCTCGCCCCGCTGGTGCGTTCCGCCGGCTGCCTGCTGGTGGGCGAGGCGTCGGCGACGGCGTTCAGCGACTACGTGGCCGGCTCCAACCACGTGCTGCCGACGGCGGGCGCCGCGCGCTTCGCCTCGGGTCTCTCGGCAAGACACTTCCGCCGGCGCATGTCCGAAGTGCGGATCGACCCCGCCGGCGCCGGGAAACTGGCGGCGGCGGGCGCGCCGATCGCCCGCGCCGAGGGCTTCGAGTGGCACGCGCGTTCGATGGAGGCGCGCGCGGAGATGGTTGGGGCGCAACCGAGCGAGAGCGCCACCGACCCCGCCGGTGCGGAGCCCTCGCCGTCCGCCACCGCACCGGAGCGGTTGGTGGGGGAGAATTGAGACGATGAGCACCCCGCCCGCCCCCTCGCCCGCAAATCGCGCCGCCACGATCGAGCGCCGCACCAGCGAGACCGACGTGAAGCTGACGCTTGCGCTCGACGGCGCCGGCGCGGGCACGCGCGCCACCGGCGTGGGCTTCCTCGACCACATGCTCGACCTGCTCGCCCGCCACGGCCGCCTCGACCTCGACGTGCAGGTGATCGGGGATCTGCAGACGGGCGCCCACCACACCGCCGAGGACACGGCGATCGTGCTCGGGCAGGCGCTCGACAGGGCGCTCGGCGACCGCGCCGGGATCGTTCGCTACGGCGCGGCCACCGCACCGATGGACGAGGCGCGCGCTAGCTGCGCGCTGGACATCTCCGGACGGCCGTACACGCTGTGGGAGGCCAACCTGCCGCCAGGCACCACCGGCGGCTTCGAGCATGAGTTGGCCGAGGAGTTCTTCCGCGCGCTCGCCAACACGGCGAAGCTGACATTGCACCTGCGCGTCGAAGCGGGCAGCAATGCCCACCACATGATCGAGGCGGCGTTCAAGGCGCTGGCCCGCGCGCTGCGTGCCGCGGTCGCGCTCGACGCGAGCGAGCACGGCGTCCCGAGCACGAAGGGGACCCTGACATGAGCTGCATCGGGGTGATCGACTACGGCATGGGGAACCGCCGCTCGGTGGAGAAGGCACTCG
>DATMMB010000300.1:0-4655 GCA_035569895.1 Solirubrobacteraceae bacterium
GGCGACATCCCAGGGCGCCCGCGCTCGAAGCGTGGGGCCTGTATTGACAGTATCAAGATAGCGTGGTGATCCGCCGTCGGGCGAGCCGGCTCGACGGTCGGGCGCGCTGACGCACAGCGCTCGGCACCCGGCGGCGCTGCACCACAGGAGCGAGAGCTCCTTCGCGCCGTCTCACTCTCTGGTCTTGCCCCGTCCGGGTAGACACCCGAGTTAAGCCGCTGTGCGGCGATCCCAGTATCGCTCCTCGTAGTCGACTGGACTCTGCATGTCGATGGCCGAGTGCCGGCGCTGGCGGTTGTAGACGGCTTCGAGCCAGTGCACGGTCGCCGTCCGTGCCCGAGCGCGTGTCGGCCAGGTCGCCGGCTCGATCAGCTCGAGCTTGTACGTCGCGAAGAACGACTCGGCCAGCGCGTCCCAGCACACGCCCGTCTTCCCCATCGACTTCCATGAGAGGGCCGCCCCGATCAAGGCCCGATTCACCGAGCTGCCGGACTGGGCGAAACAAACGCCAGACTTCCATCCGCACTCGAAGTGATCCGCGATGGGGATCGGTGCATGCTGGGATCCGACAGGGCGGCGCTGCAGACTGCTGCTCGACCTCTTTCGGGAGACGGCTCCTTTGGGCCAATCGATGGTGGTCGCAGTCGCCGGGATCATGCTGGGGCGTCGAGTCATACGATGAGAAGTTCTGGGACTCACACTGCGGCGTTCACGGTGTACCCCAGTGCCTGATACCGCTTGCCGGTGATCCAGAGTCGATGCAGGAGGACGCTCAGTTTTCGCGCCACCGCGATGACGGCCCGTTTCTTCGCTGCGCGGCCTCCCTGTTGCACGATCCGTAGACCATAGCGGCGCAGGTCGGTGTCCGGACCGAAGGGACCGAGGGCGTGCTGAGCAGCTTGGACCAGGACTTTCCGGAGGAATGGGTCCCCGGCTTTGGTAATGCCGAGCGTCGGACTGCGGTCCCCTGAATCGCGCTGGCGGGGGCGCAGCCCAAGATAGGCGCCGACCTTCCGGCTGTTCGCGAAGCGATGGGGATCATCGATGGTCAGAACGAACCCCAGCGCCGTGATCGGCCCCACGCCGGGCACCTGCTGCAAGGTACCAGCCACAGGGTATGCAGTGTGGCTGAGCTCTTCGATGCGTCGGTCGAGTGTGCGGATATGCTCGGTCAGCACCTCAATGCTGCTTACGAGCTCGCCGAATCCCGGGAAGAGGTCTGCCGATACTGCGCGCATCCGCCGGGCAAAGCCGCGCGCGCTACACCGGGGGAGGCGAGCCCCGAGGACCTTGGTCAGCCCTCGCGCTTGGCTGATGAGTTGCGTTCGCGCTCGGACCAGCCCGTCGCGGACACGCAAGAGCATGAGGTCTTTCTGGGCGCCTTCCGACCGATGCTCGACGGGGCACAGGAGTGTTGGATCGACCCGGCCGAGCCGTGCGAGCTGCTCGGCATCACTTCGATCAGACTTCCGGTCGCCCTTGGCGATCAACGCGACTCGGGACGCGTGGGCGACCACGACCTGATGGCCGAGCGCACCAAGCACGCGGCTCATCCAGGGCGAATGCGTTCCCGCTTCGATGACCACGCGCGCACGCGAGACGCCAGCCAGTTTCTCCTCGAGAGCCGCTGCGGTGGTGCGGACGCGGAACTCCTCGAGGCATGTTCCGCTCGCGTCGAGAACGCAACCGTGGGTGAAGCGATCCGAGACGTCTAGTCCGATAGTCACGTCAGTCATGGGATTCCCTCCTTCTGGGGTTGCCGCCGGCCGTCAGGGGGCGATCCTATCGTGCCGCGCGGCCCTCTCATCCCATCTGCTGCACCCCGTGGGCGTCGCAGAGGTTTCGGAACTCGGCCGACGTGTATTGGCAGCCTCTGTCCGAGTGGAAGATCACGCCCGCGACGGTCCCGCCGCGCATGGCAACAGCCATCCGCAACGCGGCGCATACGAGCGACGCCCGCAGGTGATCGGCCAGCGCCCAGCCGACAACCCGGCGGGAGAACACGTCCAGCACCGGCGCGAGGTACAGCCAGCCTTCCCATGTACGCACGTAGGTGATGTCCCCGACCCCCAGCACGTCGGGCGTGGCCGCCGTGAACGCCCCGTGCACCCGATCCGGGATCGCCGGCGGCGTCGGGTCGGGCGTCGTCGTCCGGACCCAGCGTGGCGGGCGCCGGCCGCGGAGCCCGGCCGCCGCCATCAACCGGGCCACACGCTTGCGGCCGACGTCGTGACCTTGCGCGCGCAACTCCACGAGTACGCGCGGCACACCGTACTGGCCGCGGGACGCAGCGTGAATCGCACGGATCGCCGCCGTCAGCGCCGCGTCGGCTGCGTGCCGCGCCGCCCCGCGGCTCTCCTGCCACTGGTAGTAGGCGGCGCGGGAGACCTGCGCCATCCGGCACAACCGTGTGACCGGATATCGACTGCTCTCCGCCTCGACGAACCGGTACCGGCTCATTACTGTACCTTCCCCTCGTTGATTGGACTTGTGCTCCGGCGTGCACGAGGGAGAGGGCGATGGCTCCACGGCTTCGTCGGCGACTGCCGCGTCGGCTCGCTGGTCAACGGCCCCGATGAGACCTGCGGCGCCGGCGAAGCTGGGAGGTCGCGACCGGCCACAGGATGTCGCGCCCCGGGCTTCCCAACTCGAGAGCGCCAGCTAATGAGCGACCGGCCTGACCTCCCCGCCGCGGAGACCATACACCAGCTGCGAGGAGGATGCTGATGAGGCTGTATGTCGGGTTGGACTGGGCAAGCAGCGAGCACGCGGTCTGTGTGGTCGACGAGCAGGGCGCGGTGCAGGCGCAGTTCCGGGTGGCGCATTCGGCCGCCGGCCTCGCCGCGCTGCGCACGCAGCTGCGACCCTTCGGCGCACCGGCCGAGCTGCCCGTGGCCATCGAACGCCCCTCGGGCGTCGTCGTGGATCTGCTCGTCGAAGCCGGCTTTCCCGTGATCCCGATCCATCCCAACGTCGTGAAGGCGTCGCGGCCGCGGTACCACGCCGCCGCCAGCAAGAGCGATCCCCACGACGCCTATCTGCTCGCCGATCTGCTGCGCACCGATGGGCATCGCTTCCGCCGCCTGCGGCGCCCGAGCGACGCCACGCGGGCCTTGCGTGCCCTCGTGCGCGGGCGCGACGATCTCGTCGCCACCCGCGTCATGCTCGCCAATCAGCTGCGCGCCCTGGTGGAGAGCTTTTGGCCGGGCGCCGCGCTCATCTTCGCGGAGATCGACTCG
Source organism: Solirubrobacteraceae bacterium (assembly GCA_035569895.1). Lineage (GTDB taxonomy): Bacteria > Actinomycetota > Thermoleophilia > Solirubrobacterales > Solirubrobacteraceae > Palsa-744. Next base: position 3,240 of record DATMMB010000300.1, read on the forward strand.
CCGATCGCCCTGGCCTTTCTCGCCCGCTTCCCCACGCCGCAGAGCGCCGCGCACCTCGGGGAGAAACGCCTCGCCGCCTTCCTCGCGCGCCAGAGCTACTGCGGCAAGCGGCCGGTGGCGGAGCTGCTCGGGCGCCTGCACGCGGCGCCCGTCGGACACGCCGCGGAAGGCGAAGCCGACGCCAAAGGGGAGCTCGTGCGTACGTTCGTTGGCGTCCTGACGCCGTTGGTCGCCCAGCTCCAGCAGCTGACCGCGGCCGTCGAACACGCCGTCGCAACCCACCCCGACGGCGCCGTCGTCATGACGTTCCCCCGCGCGGGGCGCATCAACGCCGCGCAGATCCTGGCCGAGCTCGGCGATGACAGAGCGCGCTTCGCGACCGAGGCGCAGCTCGCCGCCGAAGCCGGCGTCGCCCCCGTGACGTACGCCTCCGGCAAACATCGCGGTGTCGGCTTCCGGTGGGCCTGCAACAAACGCCTGCGCCAAGCGATCACTTGCTTCGCCGACAACTCCCGGCACAGCTCGCCGTGGGCGACCGCCGTCTACCAACGCGCGCGCGCCCGCGGCTGTGATCACCCGCACGCCGTCCGCATTCTCGCCCGCGCCTGGGTGCGTGTGCTGTGGCGCTGCTGGTACACCGCAACGCCGTACGACCCCACCCGCCACGGTGGTGTGCGCCGCCTGCTCCACGCCGCATGAAGCCCTGAAGGTGGACACAGGATGTCTCATCGGGTCTCCAGCGCGAAGAAAGTCGCCGCCCGCTTCAGGATGTCGCGCTCCTCGCGCAGCACCCGCACCTCCCGCCGCAACCGCCGCAACTCCTCGCGCTCCTCGGTCGTCAGGCCGTCGCGCTCACCGGCGTCCACCGCTGCCTGCCCGACCCAGCGGCGCACCGCCGTCTCACTCAGGTCGAGCTCGCGGCAGATCGCAGGCAACGACCGCTCGCCCTGGCGTACCAAGGCGATGACCTCGGCCTTGAACTCCGGCGTGAACGCCCGCCGCTGCCGCCGGCGTGCCCCGTTCCCCTCCGCCTGCTTCCCCATTCGGACTCCCTCCACATGGGCTCACGCCCACATCTGGGGTGTCCGCCCGTTCGGGGCAAGTCCAGAGGTGATGGACTGTCGCCCGCACCGCCGCGTCGTCGAGCGGCCTGACTGTGCGGCTGCCACTTGAAACTGATTGACAGCCGGCATGCCGTCTGTGTTAGGCATTGCGCCATGCGGACGCGGCTGCAACTTCGTCCGCGGCGCTTCCGCTCAGCCCGCCCGCTCCGCCGGCTCCAAAGGAGATGACCCGATGGGCATCGGGCGATTCCGGGATTCTCAAGAGCTTCTCACGCACGCCACGGCGTTCGTTGGCGAGCGGACGAATTCGCTGCTGCTCGACGTTGGACACTGCCTACAACTGACAGCCGCC
>DATMMB010000301.1:0-5625 GCA_035569895.1 Solirubrobacteraceae bacterium
CTCCCTCCCACCCGCCAACCAACCGCGACGGGGCACCGATCGAGCGACGACCGGGGGGCGACCCGCGAACGCCGGCTTGGATACGGTTCGGGCGTGAGCACGATACGCGAGGCGACGATCGAGCTGCTGCGCGCGCGCGGGATGACGACGCTGTTCGGCAACCCCGGCTCCACCGAGCTGCCGATGCTCGCCGACTTTCCCGGCGACTTCCGCTACATCCTCGGGCTGCAGGAGTCGGTGGCGGTGGGGATCGCCGACGGGTACGCGCAGGCGAGCGGGCGTCCGGCGCTCGTCAACCTGCACACAGCGCCCGGCCTCGGCAACGGCATGGGGGCGATCTTCAACGCGCAGGCCAACAAGTCGCCGCTGGTGGTTACCGCCGGGCAGCAATACCGCTCGCTGATGACGCTGCAGGCCAACCTCACCAACCGCGACGCGACGCGGATGCCGCACCCGCTCGTGAAGTGGAGCTGGGAGCCGCCCTGCGCCCAGGACGTGCCGCACGCGCTGGCACGCGCGATCCACACGGCGTCGCTGGCGCCGCGCGGGCCGGTGTTCGTGTCGATCCCGATGGACGATTGGTATGCGCAGGTGCGCGATGCGGATGAGCTGCGCCACCAAACCACGCGCGCAGTGAGCGGCGGCGGCGTGCTCGAGCGCGCGAGCGTGGAGCGGCTGGCGAGGCGGCTGATCGAGGCGGCCAACCCCGCATTCGTCGCCGGACCCGACATCGACGCCGCCGGCGGGTGGGACGCGGCGGTGCGCCTCGCCGAACGCGCGCGCCTGCCGGTGTACGCCACGCCCGCCACCGGCGGCGGGCGGCTCGGCTTCCCCGAGGATCACCCGCTGTTTCAGGCGGTGCTCCCGCCGGCGGTGGCGCCGCTCGGCGAAGCGCTCGCGCCGCACGACTTCGTGCTCGCGGCGGGCACCTCGATCTTCCCCTACTACCCCAACATCCCCGGCGCGCTGCTGGCGCCGAACACCACGCTCACGGCGATCACTTCCGACCCCGACGAGGCGGCGCGCGCGCCGCTGGGCGACGCGCTCGTCGCCGACGTGGGGCTGACGCTCGTGGCGCTGGCGGACGCGGTGGAAGCGCTGGCGGCCGACCGCGAGCGCGCGGAGGGCGGCACGGGAACGACGAGCGCGTCGGGGGTATCAAGCTCGACGGGGGCGGCAGGCGCGTCGGGGGCCGCCGGCTCTGCGGGAGCCGCGGGTTCAGCGGGAGCGCCAGGCGCCTCGGGGGCGGGAGCGCTGTGGCGCGAGCCCCCACCGCCGCGGGCCGCCGCCGAAGCGGTGCCGCTGAGCGATCCGATCAGCCCCTCCACCGCGGTGCGCACGCTCGCCGAAGTGTTCCCGGATGACGGGATCGTTGTGCTGGAGTCGCCCTCCGCCACGCCCGCGCTGCGCAACCAGCTGCGCATCGGGCGCCCCGGCAGCTACTACTTCTCCGCCGGCGGCGGCCTCGGCTTCGGGATGCCGGCGGCGATCGGCGTGCAGCTCGCCTGTCCCGACCGCCCCGTGGTGTGTGTGATCGGCGAGGGTTCCGCGCAGTACGCGGTGCAAAGCTTCTGGACCGCCGCCGCCTACAAAGTTCCGGTGACGTTCCTCGTGCTGCGCAACGAGGAGTACGCGATCCTCAAGTTCTTCTCGCTGATGGAGGAGATCCCCGGCGCGCCCGGCCTCGACCTGCCGGCGCTCGACACGTCGGCGGTGGCGGCGGGGTATGGCGTCAACACCGCCCGCGCCGACCACCCCGAGCAGCTCGCGGTGGAGCTGCGCCGCGCGTTCGCCTCCGACGCCCCCGAGGTGGTGGAAACGCGCGTGGCGCCGGGCATGGCGCTGGCGTGAGATGACCAACCTCAACAGCAACGGCTCGCACGACGACGGGCGCGCACGCGAGACCGCCGACGTGATCGTCGTCGGCGCCGGGCTCGCCGGGCTGGTGTGCACGCTGGAGCTGCTGCGCACCAACCACACGGTGGTGCTGCTCGACCGCTGCCGCCCGGAGGAGGTGGGGGGCCTCGCGCGCGAGGCGTTCGGAGGGATGTTCATGGTGGGCTCACCCGAGCAGCGCCGCTCGCGGATCAGCGACAGCGAGCAGCTCGCGTTGGAAGATTGGCTGCGGATCGCCGAGCTGGGCGCCGAGGAGCTGTGGCCGCGGCGGTGGGCCGAGCAGTACGTCACCCGCGCGCGCGACGACGTGGGCGGCTGGCTGCGCGAGATCGGCGTGCGCTTCTTCCCGGTCGTCAGCTGGGCCGAGCGGGGCAACTTCGGCGACGGCAACTCGGTGCCCCGCTTTCACCTCACGTGGGGCACCGGCAAGGCGCTCGTGCAGGCGGTGTGGGCGGCGATCGAGCGCCACCCACACAGCGCGGCGCTGCAGGTGCGGTTCAACACCCGCGTCACCGAGCTGCTCATCGAGGACGGTTGCGCCGTGGGTTGTATCGCCGTGGAGAAGTGGAAGGAAAGAGGAGGGGCGGGGTCGCCGGGCGAGGAGACGCTGCGCGCCGCGAGGGCCGTGGTGATCGCCGCCGGCGGGATCGGCGGCAACCATGCGCTGGTGCGCCGCGTATGGCCCACCGGCGAGCTGGGCGGGCCGCCGAAGAGGATGTTGATGGGCTCGCACGCGTACGCCGACGGCGCGCTGCACGAGGAGGTGGCGCGGATCGGCGGCAACGTCACCCACCTCGAGCGGATGTGGAACTACGCCGACGCCGTGCGCCATCCGGACCCGCGGCGCCCCAACCACGGGCTGAAGCTGATCCCGCCGCGCTCGGGGGTGATGCTCGACCCCGACGGGCGCCGCTACGGACCGGTGCCGGTGATGCCCACCTACGACGCGTATGCGGCGCTACAGCGGATGTGCGAGGACGAGCGCTGCTATTCGTGGCTGATCTGCAACCGCAAGATCGCGCTGCGCGAGCTCGACGTGTCGGGCTCCCAGCACAACCCGCACCTGCGTGAGCGCCATGCGCTGCGGTTCGTGCTGGGGGTGCTGCTCGGCAAACCCCACCAGCTCGCCCAGCTGCTGCGTTCGCCCGACTTCGTATGCGCCGACTCGCTGCCCGAGCTGGCGCGCGCGATGAACGAGGTGACCAGCCGCCTGGACGCCGAAGCCGGCGAGGCCGGCGCCGAGCCGGGCAAGGGCGGGGTGACCGCGGCGGAGGGCGCCGCGGAGGGCGCGGAGGGCGCCGCGGCCGGCCCGATCGACCCCGAGGTGCTGGCGGCGGAGATCGGCCGCTACGACGAGTCGATTGCCCGTGGCAAGGGGCTGTTCAACGACGACCAGCTGCGGCGCATCGCGCAGCTGCGCAACTGGCGCGGCGACCGCCTGCGCACGTGTGCCTTTCAGCGCATTCTCGACCCCAAGGCCGGCCCGCTGATCGCGATCCGCCTCCAGGTGATGGCGCGCAAGAGCCTTGGCGGCATCCAAACCGACCTCGCCTGCCGCGCGCTGCGGGCGGCCGACGGCGAGCCGATCCCGGGGCTGTACGCGGTCGGCGAGGCCGCCGGGTTCGGCGGCGGCGGGATGCACGGCAAGCGCTCGCTGGAGGGCACGTTCCTCGGCGGCTGCGTCTTCACCGGGCGCCTCGCCGCCGCGGCGATCGCGGGAACGGAGCTGCCGCTGCGAATCCCGCCGCGGGTGGCGGTTGCGGCGAGCGCCCCCGAGCGGTAGTGACCGCCGTCCACCAGGCGCCCGCAACCGCGTCCGCCCGGGCCAACAGCAGCTGCACCGCCGGGCGCCGCGTGAGGGGCGGATGTCCGCTGTGAGCGAGCGCCGCCACGACTACACGACGGTGGGGCACGTCACGATCGACGTGCTCCCCGACGGCACGCGCCAACCTGGGGGCACCGCCTTCTACAGCGCGCTGCAGGCCGCGCGGCTGGGGCTGCGCGCGCGGATCGTCACGCGGGGCGACGCGGACGAGCTGCAAGCGCTGCTCGCGCCTTTTCGGGCGGAGCTGGAGCTGAGCGTCTTCCCGGCCAACCACTCCACCACGCTGCAAACCGCCGGCGAGGGACGCGGGCGCAGCCAGCGGGTGCTCGCGTGGGCGGGGCCGATCGCCCTGCCGGCTGTGGACACCGCGATCCTGCACTTCGCTCCGGTGGTGCGCGAGACGCCGCGCGACTGGGCGGGCAGCGCCGACTTCGTCGGCCTCACGCCGCAGGGTCTCGTGCGCACGTGGGATGCCTCGGGAAAGATCGCCCTCACGGCACTGCGCCCCGAGGTGCTGCCCGCTCGCTGCGACGCGTGGGTGCTCAACGAGCGCGAGCGCGCCCCATGCGCCGCGCAGCTCGATCAGGCCGTGGCAGCGGGCACGCTGGTGGCGGTCACCGACGGCGCGCGCCCGGTGACGTTGCATCTGCCGGACCGGTTACATCTGCCGGACCGGTTACACCTGCCGGACCGGCGACCGCCGAAGCGCGCTCAGACCCCCCAGGCCACCGGGCGACCGTCGTACAGCAGACCGCAGCGGATCCCGGTGCCTCCCCTCACGGCGACCCACGACGACCTCGGGGCGGGGGACGTGTTCGCGGCGGCGTTCTTCGTCGCGCTGCACGAACGCCGACCGGCCGCGGAGGCGGCCGCGTTCGCCAACGCCGCTGCCGGGCTGCGCGTCACCGGGCGCGGGCCGGCAACCGTCGCCGATCGCGCCGCGATCGAGGCGCGACTGCACGACGGTCAACGCTCATCCGAGCGTTAGGGCAGGCGACCCTCGCCACCGCGAGCGGCGGCGCCGGTGAACGCCGGGAGCAACGCGATCCACGACATCGGCGTGGCGGGGAGGCTGGCGGGGCGTCGCCGCGCCCTCGGAGAAGCGTTGAGAGCATGCTTGCAGCGGGTATGAATCGACGGTGCGCCGCCGAAGATCCTATGGGATGTGTAGTCTGCCGTCGAAACATCGGGAGGCGTCGAGGTGTGGAGCACCCGCGCACCGGAGACCAAACGGAAACGAGGAGGCACGGTGGGCGACACACTCGAGCTGGAGCAAGGCGGGCTAGCGATGGCGAAGCGACCCGCCGAGGGGCATGCAAGGCTCTCGGGCGAGAGCGAGCCGCAGGCTCTCTATGAGTCCGCACTGTCGGCGGGCCCGTCGGTCCTGACGCTCGAGGAACTGCGCCAGCTGCGCAAGATTCAGGCTGAAGCGGACCGCGACCCGCAGGCCTACATGGAGGCTTGCAGGCGCTGGGCGCCCTGAATGGCCGGCGCAACCGCCGAATTCGAGTTCGAGGAGATCGCCGAACCGAAGGGGGATGACCGTCTTTCCGATTTCTCGACGGGCTCACTTGAGCACTGGGAGCTGCGGGTGAACGAGCTCGTCGCGAGCCTTCATAAGGACGGCAAGCGCGACCGCGACGGCGTCCCGGTGCCGGAGCTGTTCGTGTTCGCGATGTCCGAGGGAGACGACCTGCTCGGGCTGTGCGCGTGGATCGCCAAAAGCTTTGTGACGGACGACGACGATGAGCCATACGATGAGGAGGAGCACGAAGAGGGGCCGCCCATCTACATCCACCTGCTGGGCGTCGGAGAGCGCCATCGCCGAGGCGGCCTCGGCCACAACCTCCTGCTGGCGTCGCTGGAGGCGATCTCTCAGCAGTGGACGGGTTTGCGGATGCCGA
>DATMMB010000302.1:0-4741 GCA_035569895.1 Solirubrobacteraceae bacterium
GATGGGCTCCTCCAACGAGAGCTCCGCGTACGGGCCGGTGCTCAACCCGTGGGATCGCACGCGCGTGCCGGGCGGCTCCTCCGGGGGCAGCGCCGCCGCCGTCGCCGCCGGGCACGCGCCATGGGCGCTCGGCACCGACACGGGAGGCTCGATTCGCCAGCCGGCGGCGCTGTGCGGGATCGTCGGGCTGAAACCCACCTACGGCGCGGTGTCGCGGTATGGACTGATCGCGTTCGCGTCTTCACTCGACCAGGCGGGGCCGCTCACCCGCGACGTGACCGACGCCGCCCTGCTGCTGGCGCACATGGTGGGCCAGGACGAGCAGGACGCCACTTCGCTGGCGTTCCCCGAGGCGATCGCGCCGCCCACGGCGGAGCGCCTGGACGGCATCCGCCTCGGCGTGCCCGTCGAGCTGACCGGCGAGGGGATCCAGCCGGGCGTGCGCGATGCCTTCGACGCCGCGCTGGGACGTGCACAGGAGCTGGGTGCGCAAGTGCGCGAGGTGCGTCTGCCGCACGCGCCGCACGGGCTCTCCGCCTACTACGTGCTGGCGCCCGCGGAGGCCTCCTCCAACCTCGCCCGCTTCGACGGCGTGCGCTACGGGCTGCGCGCCGCCGACGCCGAGGACCTGCTCGACATGTACACACGCACCCGCCACGATGGCTTCGGCGCGGAGGTGCGGCGGCGCATCATGCTCGGCACCTACGCGCTGTCGGCCGGCTACTACGACGCCTACTACGGCCGCGCGCAGCGTGTGCGCACGAAGATCGTCGCCGACTTCGACGCGGCGTGGCAGGAGGTGGACTTCGTCGTCACGCCCACGTCGCCCACCGTCGCGTTCCGGCTGGGCGAGCGCACCGGCGATCCGTGGTCGATGTACATCAGCGACTTCTGCACCGTCCCGATGTCGCTGGCGGGCATCCCCGCGATATCGATCCCCTGCGGTGTCGCCTCTGACGGCGACGGGGCGGAGCTGCCGGTCGGCCTGCAGATCGCCGGCCCGGTGTTCAGCGAGAACAAGCTGCTTGACGCCGCGTACGCGCTGGAGCAGGCGATCGGCTTCGACGGGGCGCGGGCACGCGGCGGGCCGACCGGAAAGGCTTAGTATCGTGATGGTATATACAGAAAGTAAAGCGGTGTGCGGGAAGGTGCATTGAGGGGGTGTATGCACATGAAAAAAATTAAAGGCGTGCGCAATAGCGCACAGGTTTTAAAAAGTCATATACACCCCACAGCCCTCCTCCGTCGCCGCTGGCGCGTGGAGCGAGCATGACGAGCTGCTGTCGGGTATGACGACGACCGACCGCGTGGCCGCATACGAGCCAGTCATCGGCCTCGAGATCCACATCCAGCTGGCGACCGCCACGAAGATGTTCTGCGGCTGTGGGCTGTCGTTCGGCGAGCCGCCCAACACGCGCACCTGCCCGGTGTGCCTCGGCCTGCCCGGCAGCCTCCCGGTGGCCAACGCCCGCGCCGTGCACTTCGGGCTGATGATCGGCCTCGCGCTCGGCAGCGAGCTGGCGCCGCGGTCGATCTTTCACCGCAAGAACTACTTCTACCCCGATCTCCCGAAGGGCTACCAGATCTCTCAGTACGACTCGCCGCTGTGCCGAGGCGGCGGACTGGGGGAGGTGCGCATCCACCGCGTGCACCTGGAGGAGGACGCCGCCAAGCTCGTGCACGTCGGCGCCTCCGGTCGCATCCACGGCTCCGGCGCGAGCATCGTCGACTTCAATCGCGGCGGCACGCCGCTGGCGGAGATCGTCACCGAGCCCGACCTGCGCTCGCCCGAGCAGGCGGGCGAGTGGCTGCGGCTGCTGCGCACGACGATGCGCCAGCTCGGGGTGAGCGACGTGAACATGGAGGAGGGGTCGCTGCGCTGCGACGCCAACATCTCGCTGCGTCCCGCCGGCAGCGATGAGCTGGGGGTGAAGACGGAGCTCAAGAACATGAACTCCTTTCGTTTCATCGAACGCGGCATCCGCGCCGAGCTGGCGCGCCAGGAGCAGATCCTGCGCGCAGGCGGGCGCGTGGCGCAGGAGACGCTGCACTACGACCCGGTGTCCGGCCGCATCACCTCGCTGCGCTCCAAGGAGCAGGCGCACGACTACCGCTACTTCCCCGAGCCCGACCTCGTGCCGGTTGCGATCGACGCGGAGATGCTCGCCGCCGCCCGCGCCGCGCTGCCGGAGCTGCCCGCCGCCCGCGCCGAGCGCCTGCAGAACGTCGTCGGCCTCTCCGCGGAGAGCGCTCGCCTGCTCGCCTTTCGCCAAGAGCTCGGCGACTACTTCGAGGCGGCGCTCGCCGCCGAGGTCGATCCGGCGCCGCCCGCGCAGATGCTCGCCAATTGGATCGCCGGCGACCTGCTCGCGCGGCTGTCGGCGCAGGCGCACCTCGGCACGGAGGCGGACGTGCAGGGGGAGGAGGGGAGGGGCGGGGTCGGCGAGCGCGGCGCGGGCGCCGACGGCGATCCGACCGCCTCACTGGTGCGTCCGGACGCGCTGGCCGCGCTCGTGGGGCTGGTGGCCGCCAGGCGGATCAGCGTCGGCGCCGGCCGCCAGGTGCTCGATAAGCTGCTCGCCGAGGGCGGGGCGGGCGGAGATCCGTACGAGATCGTCGCCGCCGAAGGGCTCGCGGCGATGGAGGGCGGCGATGAGCTCGCCGCGATCGTCGCCGCGGCGCTCGCCGCGCACCCCGAGGCGGCGGCCAACGTGCGCGAGGGCAACGCCAAGGCGATCGGGCCGATCGTCGGCCAGGTGATGCGCGAGACCAAGGGTCGCGCCGACGGCGGCGAGGTGACCCGGCTGGTGCACGAGCAGCTCGGGGTTTGATGGGTCTCGAGCGAAGTTCCCGCAGCAGATTGGGAGTGGCGCGCCAGGCTTGTTGACGCTCTTCCAGGGGGCTATGCTCTAAAGGCGATGCCCGCTCCGACAAATGCCTTCGGTACGTTCCTTGAGACCAAGGAGCTGTTGCGCGATACGGGAGAACATCCCGAGACTCCCGCCGCGCCTTCGGAGCCCGAGAATGCCCTGCGGTTCAGCGAAGCGGTGAAGCTACTGCTCAGCAGCAGCTTCCCGACGACGCTCCCGCAGCTGCTCGAGGCCAGCGGGCTTGCGCTCGAGGACTTCACGGAGGCCATCAAGCGGCTTGAAGCCGCGAGCCTGATCACGGTCGTACGCGACGATGGGAGCCAGCTCGTCCGCCTGACCGAGCGGGGCGAGCATCTGGTTGCGGCCTGAGAGCTGAGAGGCATGACCACGGCCGGCTACGTCGGGCAGTACGCGGGCGTGGCGCTCATGGGAGGTGGCACCGGACTCGGTGAGCTGGTATCTCGCTACAAGGATCGCCCGCAATCTGCAGCCACATCGGCTTGGGGTGCTCTATACATCGCCATCAATGCCGCGGCGTCGATCGCCGCTCTCGGCTTGGCTTTGACGTACGGCTGGACTTTCGGGGCATCTGGAGACGCTCTGATTCCGACGCGAATGTTGATAGCTGGCTTTGGTGCGATGGCGTTCTTTCGCACCTCTCTGTTCACCGTCCACTTGGGCAACGCCGATGTCGGCGTAGGGCCGAGCAGCTTTCTGACATTGGTTCTTGCCGCCTGTGATCGTGGCGTTGACCGCGACCGGGCCCAAGACCGCGCAACGTTGGTCGATGCCGTGATGGACAACGTCGACTACAACAAGGCCAAGGACTCGATGCCAACCGTCGCGCTGGCCTTGATGCAGAACATGGATCCCTCCGACCAGGCCGCGCTCGCCACTGACCTCGAGAAGGTGGACAAGGCCCAAGGCATGTCGGATCGCGCCAAGTCGTTGGCGCTTGGCTTGGCACTCGCGACAGCCGTTGGCCCAGAGGTGCTCAAAGCGACCAAGGAAGCCTTGAGTGACGAAATCCTTTACTCGACCGGCGGCACACCGTCATCGCCACCGCTTCCGGCTGGCCCATGAGTGGTGTCATAGCGGGCTCGCAACCGCGACACCCGCTCTGCCCACATCTTGGACTTCCGGCCAAAGGCAAAACGCCTCGCCGCGGGCAATATCCTCTCTATGAACCCTCCTCGTCCAACCCAAGCGTCCTCCCGGCGGTTCCTGCTGCTGCCGGAGGACGACCTCAGGAGCCCCGCTCACCCTGCCCAGCGGCCAGCGGTACGGCGCTATCGCCTGGCCGGCATCGGGCGGGGAAGGCGGGAGCTTCGTCCCGACGGCACCGATCTCGCGACGGCGCGCATCGCGGGCGAGCTCGGGCGTCTTCGCTCATACGGATAGCCACCGAAGCCTCCGGGTGCACCCGACGCCCCCATTGCCTGGTCGAGGGCGTCGGGTGGCCCGGAACCTCGCCCCCGCGGCTCCCCTCGATCGCGGGATTGGCGGAGCAGATGCGTGCGGCCGGGCCGGGGCGCGAGCCCCCGCTCGGCCGTATCGCCTCGCCCACCGGTCACCGAGCGCTACCATGAACCCGATCGCATGAGCCAGCCACCTGCACCATCCCCGTCGCGCTCAGTGGGCCGCACCGTCGTCGCCGGCCTGATCGTGCTGCTCGCCGGGTATGTGCTGTTGAAGATCGTGATCGGCATCGCGCTCGCGGTCGTGGGCCCACTGCTGGCGATCCTCGCGATCGTGGCGCTCATCTGGGCGCTGCGAGCTCTGCTCTGAGGGACGCGCGGCATGGCGTATGTGGTGATCGCCGTCTGCTTCGGGCTCGCCGGCGGGATCGTGGGGCGCATCAAGGGCAGCTC
>DATMMB010000303.1:0-4670 GCA_035569895.1 Solirubrobacteraceae bacterium
ACTCCGCCGAGCGTCGCGCGTATGCGCTGGCGGACGCGCTGGTAGGCGGCGATGTGCGCGAGGCGACGCGCACCTATCTGCGCTTGCGCCGCCAGGGCGAGCGGCTGGGCGGCCTCGGCTACCTGATGGCGGCACGCGTGCGCGACGCGCTCGCGGTGGCGCTACGCCTGCAGGCGGGCGAGCCGACGGCGGAGGTGAAGCGCACGCTGCGAATGCCCACGCGCGCGGCTGACCGCTTCATCGCTGACGTCGCCCGCACCGACCCCGAGCGGCTGCGCGCCGCGCTGGCGGTGCTGGCCGACCTCGAACTGGACACGCGAGGGGGTGCCGAGCTGCGCGCCGACCGCTCGCGGCGCTCCCACTTGCACGAGGACACGCTCGCATTGCGGGCGCTCGCGGCGATCGCCGTCTAGCTACCGACCGACGCGCGGAGCCGCGCCGCGCGACTCTTCTTGCGAGCACCGGTGTTGCGGTGCAGGGCGCCGCGCTTCACCGCCACGTCGATCGTGCTTACCAGCAGCCGGTGCTCGCTCTCGACGGCCTGTTCGTCGCCGCCCTGCACGGCCTCCTGCAGCCGCCGGAAGTGGGTCTTGACCGTGGAGGTGCGGCGGCGGTTCTCCAAGCGCTCGCGCTCGGAGCGCAGGATGCGCTTCTTCTGTGACTCGATGTTTGCCATCGCGGGAGCGCCGTACTATAGCGGCCTTGTCCGCCACCGAAGAGCCCCCCACGGAGCGGCTTCGTCGCGTGGGCGCCGGCGCCCACGACGAGCGCGCGGCGTGGGAGGGGCACGAGGAGGGCCGCGAGGAGGAGGGCCGCGAGCTCGCCGACGGGACGACGGACGGTCCCGGTCAAGGCGGCCACCGGCCGGGAGGCGGCGGGCGAATCGCCCGCAACACCGCGATCTTCTCGATCCTCACGATGTTCTCGCGCGTGGCGGGCCTTGGGCGGGAAATTCTCGCGGCCAGCTTCTTCGGCACCTCCGGCCCCGCCTCCGCGTTCACGCTCGCCAACCTCGTCCCCAACCTGCTCGCCAACCTGTTCGCCCAGGCAGCGCTCTCCGCTGCGTTCGTGCCCGTGTTCACCGACCTGCTCCAGCAGGGCCGCCGCCGCGAGGCGTTTCGGCTGGCGTCGACGCTCTTTTGGATCATGCTGATCGCGCTCGCCGCGATCACGGCCTTCTTCGAGATCGCCGCGGGGGTGATCATGCCGCTGTTCACCGGCCCCACCTTCGGCGCGGCGCTCGACACGCTCACCGTGGGGCTCTCGCAGGTGCTGTTCCCGGTTGTGCTGTTGCTCGGGCTGACCGGCCTGCTCGTGGGGGTGCTGCAGTCCTACGAACACTTCACGATCCCCGCGCTCGCGCCCGCGGTGTGGAACATCGTGATCATCGTCGCGCTCGTGCTGCTGCGCCACGACTTCCACGGCGAAGAGGAGATCTACGCCTACGCGATCGGCATTCTGATCGCGACCGCCGTGCAGTTCGCGATGGCGCTCGGGGCGCTCGCGCGGATCGACTTCCGCCTGCAGCTCTCGATCGACTGGCACGATCCGCGCATCCGTCAGGTGTTCATCCTGATGCTCCCCGTCACGATCGGCCTGGGGATCGTCAACCTCGACCAGTTCATCAACGCCGCCTTCGGCACGCTCGTCAGCAAGGAAGCGCCGCGCGCGATCGAAAACGCCTTCCGCGTGTACATGCTGCCCCAGGGGATCTTCAGCGTGGCGGTCGCCACCGTGCTGTTCCCCACGCTCAGCCGCATGGCATCCCGCCGCGACACGGGCGCGATGCGCCGCGCGGTGGGGGTCGGGATGCGCCAGATCAACCTGCTGCTGATCCCCGCCGCCGCGTTCCTGATCGTGCTCACGACCCCGATCGTGCGGCTGCTCTACGAACGCGGCAACTTCGACGCCTCATCGACCCGCCTCGTCTCGATCGCGCTGTTCTGGTTCGCGTTCTCGCTGCCCTTCGGGGGGCTGAACCTGCTGCTGACGCGCACCTTCTTCGCGGTGCAGCGCCCCTGGATCCCCACGGGGCTGGCGGCGCTCAACATGGTTGTGGACATCATCGTCTCGCTCTCGCTGTACCGGCCGCTGGGGATCGCGGGGCTGATCATCGGCACCGTGTCGGCCAACGTCGTGATGACCGCGCTGCAGGTGCACCGCCTGCGGATCGGCTTCAACGGGCGCCTCGAAGGCGCGCAGACGACGATGATCACCGCGCGCATCCTGCTCGCCTCCGCCCTGCTCGCAGGCGTGGCATGGGTGGTGTGGTACGCGCTTGACGCGCTCCTTGGCGGCTCGCTGGGAGCGCAGATCGTGAGCGTCGGCGGCGCCGGCGTTGCGGGCGTGTTGGTGTACATGCGCGCGGTGCTCGCGATGCGCGTCCCCGAGGCCCACCAGGTGAGCCGCCTGATCCGCACCCAGCTCGGTAGGGCATAAATGCGACCGGGCGGGCCGTAAGACCCGCCCGGCGGCACCCGGTCATAGATCGCCGCTGAACTACTACGTCCCAGGACTTGTGTGTCTTATTGCCTGGGCGGCATGACACTCTCGACCACTAGGACTGGCCGCTGGCCCGAAGGCCGGCGCGTTGCCCAGCTTGGGTCTTGCGACCCTGGCCGAGTAGGCAATCCGCCGGGCCTCCAAGGATAGGGCACATCCGGGGGCCTGCCAATCTAGAGTCTGATCTCCATGGACCAACGGCACATCCGCACTTGAGCTGGGGGAGGGCAGGCCCTCCCCCAGTACCCCCTCCCATCCTCCCACCCAGTACCCCTCCAATAGGACGCCAAGATGGACCAACAGCACATCCGCAACTTCTCGATCATCGCGCACATCGACCACGGCAAGTCGACGCTCGCCGACCGCATCCTCGAGCTGACGCACACCGTCGACCCGCGCGAAATGCGCGCGCAGGTGCTCGACTCGATGGATCTCGAGCGCGAGCGCGGCATCACGATCAAGGCGCAGGCGGTGCGCGTGTTCTACGAGAGCGCGTCGGGGCAGACCTGGCAGCTGCACCTGATCGACACGCCCGGGCACGTGGACTTCACCTACGAGGTCTCGCGCTCGCTGGCTGCCTGCGAGGGGGCGTTGCTGGTCGTGGATGCCTCTCAGGGGGTGGAGGCGCAGACGGTCGCGAACACCTACCTCGCGGTGGACGCAGGCCTCGAGCTGATCCCCTGCCTGAACAAGCTCGACCTGCCCGGCGCCGAGCCCGAGCGGGTGGCGGGCGAAGTCGCGGAGCTGCTGGGCGAGCCCGCGGACTCGATCCTGCGCATCTCCGGCAAGACCGGCGCGGGCGTGGTGGACGTGCTGGAGCAGCTGGTCGCGCGCGTGCCGCCGCCCACCGGCGATCCCGAGGCGCCGCCCCGCGCGCTGATCTTCGACTCCGAGTTCGACCAGTACAGAGGCGTGATCGCCTACATCCGTGTGGTGGACGGCGTGTTCGAGAAGGGCGCGCCGATCAGAGCGATGGCGAGCGGGCTGCACGCCGACATCGACGACATCGGCTGCTTCTCCCCGCAGATGATGCCCACCGACCAGCTCGCGGCGGGCGAGGTGGGATACCTCATCACCGGCGTGAAGGACGTGTCGCAGCTGCGGGTGGGAGACACGCTCACCACACGCCGGCGGGTCGGGGCGACGCGCCCCGCGGCCGCGACGCCCTCTGGTGCCGCCGCGGCGAGCGCCGCCGCTGCTGGGGCGGGCGCTGCCGCTGTTGGGGCGGGCGCCGCCGACGGCCCGGCGGCGGCCGGCGGCGTAAGGGTGCACGCGGCCACCGAAGCGAGCGAGCCGCTGCCGGGCTATCGCGAGGTGAAGCCGATGGTGTTCTGCGGCCTGTTCCCGATCGACTCCGACGCCTACGCGGACCTGCGCGACGCGCTGGAAAAGCTGACGTTGAACGACGCCGCCCTCTCGTGGGAGCCGGAGACCTCAGACGCGCTCGGCTTCGGCTTTCGCTGCGGCTTCCTTGGCCTGCTGCACATGGACATCGTGAAAGAGCGCCTGGAGCGCGAGTACGACCTCGAGCTGCTGGCGACGATGCCTTCGGTGGAGTTCGACGTGAGCCTCACAAACGGCGAGGAGCTGGAGGTGCACAACCCCTCCGACATGCCCGACCCGGGCACGATCGCCGAGATCAGGGAGCCGTTCATCGAGGCGCAGATCATCGCCCCCAAAGAGCACGTCGGCGCGATCATGGAGCTTTGCCAGGAGCGCAGGGGGGTGCACGCTGGGATGCACTACCTCTCAACCGAGCGCGTGCAGATGACATACGACCTGCCGCTCGTGGAAATCGTGCTCGACTTCTTCGACCAGCTGAAGTCGCGCACCAAGGGGTACGCCTCGCTCGACTACGAGCTCGACGGGATGCGCCCGTCGAACCTCGTCAAGCTCGACGTGCTGCTCGCCGGCGACCCCGTGGACGCGCTCTCGATGGTTGTTCACCGCGACAAGGCGTACGAGGTCGGCCGCGCGCTGGCGGAGCGCCTGCGCAAGCGCATCCCCCGCCAGCAGTACGACGTCCCGATCCAGGCGGCGATCGGCGCCAACGTGATCGCCCGCGAGACCGTCAAGGCCTTCCGCAAGGACGTGATCGCCGGCTGCTACGGCGGCGACATCACGCGCAAGAAAAAGCTGCTCGCCAAGCAGAAGGAGGGCAAGAAGCG
>DATMMB010000304.1:0-4288 GCA_035569895.1 Solirubrobacteraceae bacterium
CCCGCCTCAAGCGACCTTCCCGCAAATCGCAGGGAAAAGATTTTCCTGCGCAAAGAGCCGGCGAATCGTCACTTTCCTGTGACAATCCCCCGGAGAAAGCCGCATGTTGCGGCCTCGCGCACGTTCTCGACGGTGGTCACCCCACCAGCCCGAATGCTGCGTCGGCGCGGTCGGCAACGTGGCGCGCGATCGCCAGCGAGGAGGTGGCGGCGGGCGAGGGCGCGTTGCGCACGTGCAGCGCGCGGGGAGTTGCCGAGAAGGCGAAGTCGTCGAGGAGGCGCCCGTCGCGGCAGAGCGCCTGGGCGCGCACGCCGGCGAACGCGGGGCGCACGTCGCCGGCGCGCAGGTCGGGCACGTAGCGGGCGGCGGCGCGCACGAACGCGGCGCGGCTGACAGCGTGGCGCAGCTCGGTGAGCGCCGGGCGCCACCAGCGTGAGAGCATCCGCCAGGTGCCCGGCCAGCGCAGCGTCGAAAGCGTGTCCTCGGCCCGTACCGAGCCGAGTCGATAGGCGTCGCGCGCGAGCACCAGCAGCGCGGTCGGCCCGATCAACACCTCGCCGTCGATGTGCCGCGTGAGGTGCACCCCAAGGAACGGCAGCGAGGGGTCGGGCACGGGGTAGATCAATGCGCGCACGAGCTCGCGGCGGGCGTCGGCGAGCCGCAGGTAGGCGCCGCGGAAGGGCACGATCCGCGGGTCGGGGTCGGCGCCCGCGAGCACCGCCAGACGGTCCGACCAGGCACCAGCGCAGAACAGCGCATGGCTAGCCTCGGTGGCGCCGCGCGCGTGCTCCAGACGCACCGCCCGCGCGCCCGCGCGCACGCCGTGCACGCCGCAGCCGAGCGCGATGCTCGCCCCGGCCTCGCGCGCGTCGTGCGCATAGGCGCGCGCCACCGCGGCGAAGTCGACGATCCCGGTGGCGGGCGAGTGCAGCGCGGCGAGCCCCTGCGCATGGGGCTCGAGCTCGCGGATGCGCCCGCCGTCCACCCACTCCAGACCGGGGACGCCGTTGGCGCGCCCGCGGCGCTGCAGCTCGCGCAGGCGGGGCAGCTCGGAGGGCTCGGTGGCGACGATCAGCTTCCCGCACGCCTCGTGCGCGATCCCGCGCGCGGCGCAGTACTCGTACAGCTCGCGCGCGCCCGCCACGCACAGCCGCGCCTTCAACGAGCCCGGCTGGTAGTAGACGCCGGCGTGGATCACACCCGAGTTGTGAGCGGTCTGGTGGGTCCCCAATCGCGGCTCGCGCTCGAGCACGCACAGCGTCAGGCGCGGGTGCCGGCGGGTCAGCTCGCGGGCGAGCGCGAGGCCGACGATCCCGCCGCCGACGATCGCCAGGTCGCAGCGCGAGGGCGCCTCCCCGCCACCCTGGACACTCGCTGGTGGGGGCACGCGCGTCATTATTGCCGGTTGGAACGGCTTTCAAAAAGACCGGCACGCCCGGATGCGCTCCCTGGACGCTGCGCTGGATCGCCACGGCCCGTCTTGCCCGTGCTACCAGCACGGGCTGCGCCGACCGAAGCCGGGAGACACTCGCCTTCGGCTCGCATCCCCGTTTCGACCAGCGTCGCCCAGCTTGGTCCAGGAACGCCCCACCGATCGGCGAGCGACGAGCTCGCCGATCGGCCAGCACCGTCTATTTTGAAAGACGTTCTGATGCGCATTCTCATAACCGGTGTGAGCGGCTTCATCGGCGCGGCGCTCGTTCCCGCGCTGCTCGAGGAGGGACACGAGTTGCGGGGCCTGACACGCGATCCGCGGCGAGCGCGCGCGGCGGTGGACACCCCGACGATCGAGATCGTTCGCGGCGACGCGCTCACCGGCGAGGGACTGGGGCGGGCGCTGAAAGGCGTGGAGGTCGCCTACTACCTGATTCACTCGATGGACCGCACGCCCCCAAACACTGCCTGGCCACACGGCTTCGCCGAGCGCGAGCGGGTGGCGGCGAGCACGTTCGCCGCGCGCGCACGGCGCGCGGGCGTGCGGCGGATCGTGTACCTGGGGGGCCCATTGCCGCGCGCGGGGCGCGTCTCCCTCCACCTCGCCAGCCGCGCCGAGGTGGAGGAGATCCTGCGCGCGCATGTACCCGACTCGGTGGCGTTGCGTGCGGCGATCGTGATCGGCGCACGCTCGCGTTCTTTTCGGCTGCTCGTGAGGCTGGTGGAGCGCATGCCGGTGTTGACGCTGCCGGCGTGGCGGGCGTGGCGCACCAAGCCGATCGACGTGCGCGACACGATCGCGATGCTCGCCGCCGCGGGCCACGTGCAGGGCGTGGCGGGTAGCACGCTCGACATCGGCGGGCCACAGGCGCTCACCTATGAGGAGATGCTGCGGCGGATCGCGGAGCTGATGTTGGTTGCGCGCCCGACGCTGCGGCTGGGGGTGAGCATGACACCGCTCACCGCCCAGCTAGCCGCCGCGCTGGCGGGCGAGGATCCCGAGTTGGTGGTGGCGCTGATGGAGGGGTTGGAGGGCGATCTGCTGCCCGCCGACGATCGCGCTGCCGAGCGCTTGGGGGTGGAGTTGCACGCCTTCGACGCCGCCGTCGAGCACGCGCTGCGCGAGTGGGAGGCGGTGGAACCGCTGGCGGCGCGATGAGACTTAGGGCCCACGAAGCAATATCTGACGGTTTGGGGCACTCATCTGGCGGCGCCAGCCTCCACCCGCGATGCTCAGCGTACTGCCTGGTACGCCTGCGCTCGCGTGCGGCGTCTGGCATCCACCTGCTGAGCACCCCAATCCCGCCATCTATTGCTTCGTGGGCCCTCACAGCAACCCACGCACCGTCGCCGAGGCGCCCAAGACAGCAACGGGTCGGGAGCGAGCGATGAGCGCAGTCTCCTTCTCCACTCATATCGCCGCCGCGCCGGAGGAGGTGTGGCGGACGGTGATGGACCCCGCGCGGCTGGGCGAGTGGGTGACGATTCACCGTGCGCTGCGCTCGGCCGACAGCGGCGCGCCGCGGGTGGGGTTCCGGATGCGCCAGCAGATCCACCTGCGGGGGGTGAGCCTCGACATTCACTGGAAGCTCGTCGAGTGCCGGCCGTGCGAGCTGGCGGTGTGGGAGGGTCGTGGGCCGGCGCGCGCGCGCGCTCACACCGAGTATGCGCTGCGCGCGCGGGACGGCGGCACACGCTTCGACTATCGCAACGAGTTCCGCCCTCCGCTCGGGCCACTCGGCGCGCTCGCCTCGCGCGCACTCGTCGGCGGCATGCCCGAGCGCGAGGCGCGGCACACGGTGGAACGGCTGCGCGGTCTGCTCGAGGACCGCGGCGACACGAATTCCTGAACGCACCACCGTGTCGCAGGAATGATCTGTGCACGGAGAAGACCGACAGCAGGCGTGCGCGGTGATACAGCGACCTGTGAATGTTGTAAGGTAAATCCACGTACTCGTGATGAAGATCACGCAATCCGAGTGAACAGGACTTGACAGTGACCGACTTCCTTGACGAGAAGCACCGAGAGATCACCGACCGGCTGACCGAGCTGAAGCCGCTGGTGGAGGAGTACCAGCGGCTCGAGGCAGCCGTCGCCGCGCTCGACGGCTTGGGCAGGCCGGCCCCCGCCACGGCCACCGCCACCACCACGGCGACCCCCAAAACCGCCCGCAAAGTCCCCGGCCGCCGCGGGCCGGGTCGCCCGAAAGGCTCAAAAACCAAAGCGAAAAAAGCGACGGCCGCGACGGCCCCCGCACCGAGCGGGCGCGGCGGCGCGCGGCGCAAAGCAGGCCGGCGCAAAGGCAGCGGCACCCGCGCGGCGCAGGCATTCTCGTTCGTGCGGGAGCAGCCCGGCATCACGATCCCCGAGCTGGCGGCGCGGATGGGGATCAAGCAGAACTACCTCTACCGCGTGCTTCCGACGCTGGAAGAGGAGGGCAAAGTACGCAAGGAGGGGCGCGGCTGGCACCCCAAGGCCTAGTTCGTCGCCCCTAGCTGCGTCCTCGGTCGCTCGTGTGCTGAGCACACCGCGCTCCCTGCGTCCTTGCCAGGAACGACGATCCGTCCGGCCTTGGATGCGGTGTCACATCCTAGGCCGATAATCAGTAGACGTGCAACAGCCCCGGCGGAGCCGGCACGCCGGGGCTGTTTTCAGCGGTGGTATGCGCTGTGAGTCAGATCAACCCAAGATCCTGTACGGCCTGACGCTCATCCTGCAGCTCTGTGACGGAAGCGTCGATACGCGCGCGGGAGAAGGGGTCGAGATCCAAGCCCTGCACGATCGACCACGCACCGCCGGCGCAGGTGCAGGGAACGCCGCAGATGAGGCCATCGGGGATTCCGTAGGAGCCGT
>DATMMB010000305.1:0-5310 GCA_035569895.1 Solirubrobacteraceae bacterium
GCAGCGACTCGATTCTCAGTGGACTCGACAGGCATACGAACGCCTCGTCGAGCCCGTCGCGCTCGAGCAGATTGATGCGTCGCGCCGGGGTCTCACTGGCGGTGTCGATCACGTAGGGACGCTCCCCTGCGAGGTAGAGGACCGTGAGATCGTGCTCGCGGCGTACGAAGGGAAGCTCCTCGCGCGCCGCCAGCGCCGTGACGAGCGGCGGGGTCCAGAAGTGCTGGTGTACATCGATCTTGGTCATGCGATGGGGGCTCATGCCGAAGCGGTACCCGGACGGGCAGCCGCATTTGAGAGTATAACCACCTTTCTTGATCAAGATTATAGACTTTGTGAGCCCGATCCACCTCTGCCTTGATTTAGATCATATTCTTGATAAGCTAACTGAAGAAATGTCGACCATCGCGTACACCCCCACCTCCGAACGCAGCGCGGCGACGAGTCGAATGGCCCGCGCCACCGCGGCGTTCGCGGTCGCGCGAGGGCGATGTAGACGTCCCTGACGTCAACCATCCCCCCTCGTCCGGGCAGGCCCTTCCTCCCTCCCGGACACCGCCCAGGGCGCTGGGCCGGCGCCTTTTCGCAACGCCGGCCCAGCGCCCGCCCCAACCCGCTCACAACCGATCACATCTTCGGAAAGGAGACGCAAATGCCACGAGTTCTGGTGACAACCGACCGCGCCGAGCGACCCAGCGCCAAGGTGCTGCTCGACGAGCACGTGCAGGCGGTGCACCTCAGCAGCGGCCACTCGGCGACGCAGTTCATCGAGCGCCTCGGCTGGGCGATCAGCGACGCCGAGGAGATCGAGCACGTGCCCGAGCGCCGATGACGCTGCTCCTGATCGCCGCGGCGGCGTGGCTGCTCGCGCTGCTGCTGGTCGTTGGGCTGTGCCTCGCGGCGCAACTCGGGGATCGGCAGGCGCGCTTTCCTGAAAGCAGGCAGCGCGCGCCGTCGAAGCAACGCCGCCCGTCCGGTGGCGTCCCGCGTCCCAGTGGCGTCCCGCGTCCCGCGCGATGGCGCATCGCGACGCGGGACGCCGGCCGGGTCACACCAGGCTGGTGGTCATCCGCTCGACTTCCTCCACCGAGGTGAGCCCGGCGCGGACCTTCTCGATGCCGTCGTCGCGCAGGCGGCGCATCCCCTGAGAGGCGGCGGTGGCGGCGATGTCGTCGACCGAGCCGTGCTGCAGCACAAGCGTACGGATCTCTTCGGTGACCGTCATCACCTCATACAGCCCGACGCGGCCGCGATAGCCCGAGCCCGAGCAGCGCGAGCAGCCGACCGGCGCGTAGGGCTGGTCCTGGAGCCCATACTCCTCGAGCACCGACTCCGGCAGCGCGGCGCGGCGGCGGCAATGCGGGCAGAGCTTGCGCACCAGCCGCTGCGCCACCACGCAGTCAACGGCGGAGGAGATCAGGAACGGCTCGATTTCCATGTCGGCGAGCCGTCCGAGCGCGCTGGGGGCATCGCGCGTGTGCAGCGTCGAGATCACCATGTGGCCGGTGAGCGCGGCCTCGACGGCGATGTGGGCGGTCTCGCGGTCGCGGATCTCGCCCACCATGATCACGTCGGGGTCGGCGCGCAGCATCGAGCGCAGCCCGGTGTCGAAGGTGACACCGGCCTTGGGGGCGACCTGCATCTGCTTGATCCCGGCGATCCGCGACTCGACCGGGTCCTCGATCGTGATGATCGAGGACGCGCCGTCGTTGAGCACGCCGAGCGCCGCATACAGCGTGGTGGACTTGCCCGAGCCGGTCGGGCCGGTGACGAGCACCGCGCCGTGCGGCCGGCGGATCGCGTGGGCGAAGCGCTCGTGCTCATTCGGATGCATTCCGAGCGACTCGAGATCGCTGACGACCACGCCTTTGTCGAGGATCCGCATCACCGCGCCCTCGCCGTGGACGAGCGGGAGCGTGACTACGCGGATGTCGATGCGCCGCCCCTCGACGTTCAGCGCGAGGCGGCCGTCCTGGGGGGCGCGCCGCTCGGAGATGTCGAGGTCGGACATGATCTTGATGCGCGACACCATCCCGGCGGCCATCCGGCGGCGCACCGTGGCAGCGGGATGGAGCATCCCGTCGACGCGCAGCAGCACGCGCGTGTCGGTCTCTTCGGGGTTGATGTGAATGTCGGACGCGCCCTGCTGCACCGCCTGGGCGATGATCGAGTGCACGAGCTTGATCACCGGCGCGTCCTGGTCGGCCTCGTCGGCGAGCGTCGCCGAGATCGTCTCCGGCGCCTCCTCGCCGTCGACCGCCTCGCCGATCTCCTCGATCGCGCCCTCCAGGCGGCCGATGCGCGAGGCGAGCAACCTGATGTCCTCGGCCGAGGTGGCGGCCACCCGCACGCGGCGACTGGTGATCATCGCGATGTCGTCGATCGAGAGGATGTTGGTGGGGTCGGCCATCGCCAGCAGCAGCGCGCCGTCGTCCATGAAGCGCACGGGCACGGCCTGGTAGCGCTTGATCGCCTCCGCGCTCAACAGGTTGACGGCGCCCATGTCGGGTTCGTACACAGACAGGTCGACGTAGTCGAGGCCGAACCGTTCGGCCACCACCCGCGCGAGCTGGTCTTGGCGCAGCAGGCCCTGCTCCACCAGCACCTGCCCAGTCGGCTTGCGCTGTGAGCGGGCAGCGGCGACGGCCTGCTCGACCGCCTCACGATCGGCGAAACCAAGATCGACGACGACCTCGCCGATCCGCCGCACCGAGCGTCCGGGGCGCACCGGGGAGCTGAGCCCGTCGCTGGACTGCCGCTCCTCAGCGGGCGGCTGGAGCGAGGCGGGGGGGGGCTCCAGCAGCGCGGTGGCGGCGGGACGCTCCGCGACCTCGCTCGCGACGGTGGGGCCCGGCGCTCGCGGAATCTCCGGCTCGGGGGCCGAAGGAGCTGCGATCGCCGACTCGAGCACGGAGAGCTCGGCCGCCACCGGCGCGGGAGCGGCTGCCGCGGGGGACTGGCTTGCCTCCCCCGTGGCGGGAGCGCCTGCAGGGTCGGTGGGGGCGCCCACAGAGGCCGAGGGAGGGCCAGCCGGAGCGCCCGCCGGCGCAGCGGGCGGCGAAGCCTCGGAGGCGGATGGGGAAGCGGGGGGCGGCGACGCGGCGCTCGGGGCCTCGGCCTCCCGCGCCCCGCGGCGGCGTCGAAACCAACTCATCGCTATCTAATCGGCATCGGCGCGATCCCGCTTGACCGGCCCGTCCGCGCCCCGGGGCACGCAGCCGGCAGGGAGCGCCGGCCCCATCCCGCTTGACCGACCCCGTCCCCGCCCACCGGGCACGCAGCCGATGAGAGCGCCGGCCCCATCCCGCGCGAGCAGCGCCACTACGGCCCGTGCTCGAAGACGCCCTTCAAATGCGCGTCGAGCGCGTTGCAGCGGTAGAGCGCGACCGCCTCGGCGCTGGCGAAGCGTCCCCCCGCGAGCGCCTCGGGGCCGTGATGGGCGACGATGCAATGCTCGAGCGCCAGCCGCCGCGAGGGCGGAAGCGAGGAGGGGTAGCGGGGGGCGAGCAGGCGCAGAGTGAGCTCGATATGCCCGAGCAGCCGCCCCTCCTCGCTGCGCTCGATCTCGGCGCCGTAGGTGAACTCACGTGTCTTGCCGAGATCGTGCAGGAGCGCCGCCGCCAGCAGCAGGTCGCGGTCGAGGCGCGGGTGCAGCGTGCACAGCTCGAGCACGAGCGTGGCGACGGCGACGGCGTGCTCGAGCAGGCCACCGAGGTAGGCGTGGTGGGAGCCCACGCCGCCGCGCGCGCCCGCGCCCGCCCGGGCCGCCGCGGGTAGCGAGCACGGGGCGCGGCGGAGCTCGCGACGCAGTTCCCCGTCGCCGAGCACACGCTCGAGCAGGGTGCGTAGCCCCGGTTCGTAGAGCTCGCGCGCGAGATGTTCGAAGAAGCCTTCGAGCTCGTCGAGGTCGCGCCGCGAGCTCGGCAGGAAGCCGGTTGGGTCGGCGGCGGCGTCCTCGGCGCGAGCGATCGTCTGCAGCGCGATCTGCAGCTGGTCGCGGAAGCGTTCGACGCGGCCGTGCGCTCGCACGAGATCGCCGCGCTCGAAGCGCCCCGCCAGCAGATCGGCGTCGCGGAAGGCGCGCGCGAGGATCGAGCCGGTGCGGTCGCGCAGCTCGACCGTGAGATAGGGGGCGCCGGCGCGGGAGAGCTGACGCTCCTTGCGCGTGCAGGCGAACACCCCCACCACCTCCTGCCCCTCGCGCAGGGTGGCGATCGGGTGGTGGTCGGCTGGCCCTTCCCCCACCTCCACACGTTCTCCGCCCGCCGATCGCTGCCCGTCCTCCTCGGCGGCATTCATTACCGCATGATGTACGGTGAAGCGGATGCAGCCGCTGATCTGGGATCGCCGCCCGACGGGCCTGCGGGCTCCGGCGATGGTGTGCGCGTTCGAGGGCTGGAACGATGCGGGAGACGCCGCCTCCTCCGCCGTGGCGTTTCTCAGCCGGGCGCTCGAGGCCGAGCGCTTCGCGCGGGTGGACACCGAGGAGTTCTACGACTTCCAGAGCAACCGGCCGCGCATTCGCCTGTCCGTGGAGACCGAGAACCGGCGCGAGATCGAATGGCCGTCGGTGGAGATGTTCGAGGCGAGCGTCCCCAGCGGGCCGCGCGACCTCGTGCTCGTGCGTGGCGTCGAGCCTTCGCTGCGGTGGCGCTCGTTCAGCAGCCTGATCGTCGAGCTCGCCGAGGCGTTGGGGGTGGGGATGGTGATCACGGTGGGCGCGCTGCTGGCCGATGTGCCCCATACGCTGCCGGTGGCGATGACGGGGTTCGCCTCCGACCCGGCGCTGATGGAGCGGATGGGAGCCGCAAGTCGCCCCAGCCGCTACGAGGGACCGACGGGGATCGTGGGGGTGCTGCACACCGCCGCCGGCGAGGCGGGACTGCCGGCGATGAGCCTGTGGGCGAGCGTGCCCCATTACGTCGCCGCCGCCCCCTGCCCCAAGGCCGCGCTGGCGCTTGTGCGCCGCCTGCAGGAGCTGGTGGGAGTGGCGGTGGACGTGGCGGAGCTCGAGGAGGCGTCGGCCAACTACGAGCGACAGGTGGGGCTGGCGGTGTCGAGCAACCCCGAGGTGCAGGCGTTCGTGGAACGACTGGAGCAGGACGCCGAAGGCGATGAGGACGAGGACGACGAGGAGGAGGGAGGAAGGTGGGGTGCGGAGTGGGGCCCGCTCTCCGCTGAGGATCTACCCTCCGGTGAGCGGCTGGCGAGCGAGTTCCAGCGCTTCCTACGCCAGCAGGGCGACCAGAAGCCGCCGAAATAGACCAGCGGGGCGGCTGTAGCCGCCCCGCTGGCGAGGGAGGAGAGGGT
>DATMMB010000306.1:0-14068 GCA_035569895.1 Solirubrobacteraceae bacterium
CGCCCGTACGTGGACGGCACCGAGAACGACTCGATGTTCGCGCAGGTGTTCGAATACAACGGGATCTCCCGCTTCGGGGGCGGGAATGTGTACGCCGGCGTCGGGCACCCGGCGCCGTTTCTCGTGCGGCTCGCCGCAGGCTCGGTCCCCACCCACCGCGCGTCGCCGGGTCCCACGCGCCTGCTCGCCGGCGTGTTCGGCCGCGACGACGGGTGGCTTCTGCCCGCCGCCGCGATCGCCGCGGCGGCGATCCTGCTCGAGCGCCGCCGCGCCTCCCGGCGCGACCCGCTGCGCGCGGCGGTGGTGCTGTGGGGGATGTGGCTGCTGGTGATGGCGGCGTTCTTCAGCGCCGGCGGCTACCCCAACTCCTACTATGTGGCGGCGCTCACCCCGGCGACGGGGGCACTGTGCGGCGCGGGGCTCGCGCTGGCGTGGCGCTACCGCGGGCGCCGCGCCGCGCCGGCGGCGCTCGCCGGCGCGCTCGTGTGCTGCGTCGGCTACGGGATCTACCTGCTGCGGGGTGGCACGGCGGTACCGGGGTGGCTGGTGCCGGCGGCGATCGCGCTCGGGGTGGTGGGCGCGCTCGCGCTGTGGGCACCGCGGCACGCCGATGTGCCCTCGGTCGCGGGTGGCTCGGGCGCGGCGCACGGCGCTCGCCACGTCGATACCAGCGGAGAAGCTCCGCGAGATGGGCGACGTGCGGATCGCTTCCGGCGCGGCTTCAGCCCACCCGGCGCCCGGACGGTGGCGTTCGCGGCGGTCTGCATGCTGCTGCTCCCGAGCGTCGCCGCCGTGCTGATGGTGACGCGCGGGCTCGGGCCGTTCGCCGCTCCGTACGAGCCGGCCTCCGCCACCGTCTCGCGCGCACAGGCGCAGCGCACGAAAATCGCCGACGAACAGGTGATCGAACAGCTTGCCTCCACCTACACCACGCCGATCCCGCTCGTCACCGACTCCTCGATCCTCGCCGCGCCCCTCATCCTCGCCACCGGCGAGGAGGTGCTGCCGATCGGCGGCTACCAGGGCGGGATTCCTGAGCCCACGCTGGCGCGGCTGCAACGCTACGTCGCCGCGGGCGAAGCGCGTGCGTTCGAGGCGCCGATTCAGAGCGAAGATCCCAGGATCGAGTGGGTGCATGCCCACTGCGCCACGCGCGGCCCGGTCGGCGGGGGGCCCACCGCGCTGTACGTCTGCGGCGGGTGACGTTCAGGAGACGACCGTCAACTCCTTCGCGAGTCCCGTCAACACCTGTGGTCCGCCCTCCGCGACCGCGACGAGATCCTCGATGCGCACGCCGAAGCGGCCGGGGATGTAGACGCCGGGCTCGACGGTCACGACGGTGCCGGCGCGCAGCGGCTGCTCGCCGGCGGTGCGCGACAGGCGCGGGTCCTCGTGCACCTCCATGCCGACGCCGTGGCCGAGACCGTGGCCGAAGTGCTCGCCGTGGCCGGCCTGCTCGATCATGGCGCGCGCGACGGCGTCGATCTCTTTGCCACCCGGCCCCGGTCGCACGGCGGCGAGGCCCGCGAGCTGGGCGCGGAGCACGAGCTCGTACACCTCGTGGGCGCCCGCGGGCAGGCGCTCGCCAGTGGCGTACGTGCGCGTGCAGTCCGAGCAGTAGCCCTCCAGCAGCGCGCCCCAGTCGATCGTCACGAGCGTGTCGCGCGGGATCGGCGCATCGCGCGGCGCGGCGTGCGGCAGCGCGCCGTGCGGGCCGGCGGCGACGATCGTGGGGAAGCTCGGGCCGACCGCGCCGAGGCGGCGCATGCGCAGCTCCAGGTCGATCGCCACCTCGCGCTCGGTTCGCCCCGCCAGGCCCGCCTCCAACACTTCGCGCAGGGCGGTGTCGGCGAGCTCGCAGGCGGCGCGGATCGCCGCCAGCTCGACCGGCGCCTTCACTTCGCGCAGCTCCTCCACCAGCCCGCCGCACGGCACCAGCTCCCAGCGCTCGCCCAGCAGCTCGCGCAGGCGGGCGTGCCGCTTGACGGTCATCGCGCCCTCTTCGAAGCCGAGTCGCCCGCCGCCGGCGAACAGCGCGGCGAGGTTGGTGCGGGGTGGCTCGACCTGCTCCCGCGTCTCCTCCTCCTGCTCCTGCTCCTCCTGCTCCTCCTCCCTTCCTTCCTCGTCCCGCCCACCATCGGCGACCCCGCCCGGCGCAAGCTCGTTGGCGAGCGCCTCCGCCAGATCGATTGTGAAGATCAACCGCTCATACAGCTCCGGCACCTGCGCCGCCGACTGCGTTTGGTAGCGGAAGTCGGTGAGGAACAGGTTGGGGGGCGCGGGAGCGCCGCCCGTGTCGCCGCCGGTTTGCGCCGCGATCAGCGCGAGGCCGTTGGTGCCGGTGAAGCCGGTCATGTAGCGCAGGTTCGTCGGGTCGCTCACCACCAGCAGGTGCGGCGCCTGCTCGTGCTCGCGCAGCAGCGCCGCCAAGGCTCGGGTGCGCTCCACCTCGGGACGGGCGTCTGCTCGCTCGCTCACGGCCACGACCGGCGTCCCCGCGCCCCGCCCTTCCCACCAGTCGCGCCAACGCTCACGCCGCGGCTCCGTCGAGCGCGTCGCGCAGGCGCTGTAGCGCGAGGCGATACCCCTCCATGCCCTGCCCGCACACCGACGCCACGCACAGGTCCTCGATCACCGACAGCCGCCGCCACGGCTCGCGCGCCTTCACATCGGAGAGGTGCACCTCCACGGCCGGCAGCGCGGCGATCTCCAGGGCGTCGTGGATCGACCAGGCGTAGTGCGTCCACGCGCCGGGGTTGATCACGATCCCGTCGGCGTCGTCGCGCAGCAGATGCAGGCGCTCCACCAGCTCGCGCTCGGAGTTAGTCTGGAAGAAGCGGGCGCGCAGCCCCAGCTCGGCGGCGAAGGCGTCGATGTGCTGCTCGAGCTCGGACAGCGTCAGCGTGCCGTACAGCGCGGGGTCGCGCTTGCCCAGCATGTCGAGGTTTACCCCGTGCATCACCTCGATCCGGTAGGAGGCGTCGCTCATCGCAGCAGCAGCCTACCTTCTACCGAGTTTGTGCATTTTGCAACTGGTGGGGGGATACGCGTGTCATTTTCCCCCGCCCTACCAAATAAGACTAAGTCTCATTCCAATTTGGTTGGGCCAAAAGTGTTTCGCGCAGACGGGCAACCGTGGGTGAACACCGGCTTCGAGCGTGGTCAGCACGAGGATCGGGCGCGCGTCGCGCTCCACCAGCTTGCGCGCCCATCTTGCAATTACAAGGAGGAGGTCATTCCACCAGCTCGGCCACCGCCCCGCGCAACTCGTCCTCGTCCACCTCGCAGCCGACGCGTACATCGCCGGGGGCGTGCACGAGCACGAATGGGGTGCGCGCTGCCATGCGCTTCTTGTCGTGGGTGATCGCATCGAGGATCTCCTCGACGCCCGCCGCGCCGCGCCGGGCGAACCCGTCCCCCTTTCCCTTCCCTCCTCCCCACCCGCGCGCACCCGTCGGCTCTGTCGCGAGCGCCACCGGGAGCCCGCGCCGGTGCAGCATCTCCCGCACGTGCTCGCGCAGGTCGGCTTGGCCGGAGAGGCGCAGGGCCGCCAGCAGGCCGAGACCCACCGCCTCGCCGTGCCGGTAGCGCGTGTAGCCGGTGGCGGTCTCGATCGCATGGCCGACGGTGTGCCCAAGGTTGAGCACCTGGCGGCGGCCGCCGTCGCGCTCGTCCTCCGCCACCACCGCCAGCTTCGTGCGCGCGCATGCGAGGATCGTGCGCTCGTCCGGGGGGGCGCCGGGAGTTTCGGCGGTGACCCGCTCCCACAGCTCGCCGCCCGCGATCAGCGCGGTCTTCAACACCTCCACCCAGCCGGCGCTCAGCTCCGCCGGGGGCAGCGTGCGCAGCGCGTCGGGGTCGACCAGCACCGCGGCGGGCTGGTGATAGGCGCCCACGTAGTTCTTCGCCGCGGGCAGGTCCACGCCGGTCTTGCCGCCGTAGGCGGAGTCGACCTGGGCGACGAGCGTGGTGGGGACGTGCACGATCGGCACGCCGCGCTGGTAGGTGGCGGCACAGAAGCCGGCGAGGTCCCCCACCACCCCGCCGCCGAGCGCGACGAGGTGATCGGCGCGGGTCATGCCGGCGCGCGCGAGCTCGCTCCACACGTGCTCGGCCGTCGCGAGCGTCTTCGCCCGCTCGCCCGGCGGGATCGCGATCACGTGCGCCGGCTCGCCGGCGGGCATCATCGTCAGCCCCGCCAGCCCGCCCGGCCGCTCCAAGCACAGCTCCTCGACGTTGGTGTCGGTCACCCAGAAGGGACGCGAGGCGGGGCGGTCGAAGGGCCAGGCGGCGGCGAGGCGCTCGCCGGCCGAAGCCGGGGGACACGTGCCCTCGGCACGAATCCCCGTTTCGGCCAGCAGGCCGCGTCCCACCAGCACCGGGTACTCGCCCGAGGCGCCGGAGGCCGACTCGGCCCACAGCAGCCGGGCGTCGGCCACCTCTTCGTAGAGCCCGCGCCGCCGCGCGTACAACGCCTCGAAGGCGTCGCGGTCGCGCGCCAGCGGGCGCTCGGAGCCGTCGTCGCGGTGTACGCGCTCCCACGCGACCTCCGGCGCGACCTCGACCAGCGCGGTCGTGTGTCCTGTAAGCGCCGCGCGCACGCGCGCGGAGAGCACGCTGCCGCCGCCGAGCGCGATCACGTCGCGGGCGTCGACGCCCTCCAACAGCCCGCACATGACCTCCTCCTCCGCCGCGCGAAACGCCTGCTCCCCGTGTAGCTCGAACTCGCGGGCGACGGAGTGCCCGAAACGCTCCACCAGCAGCGCGTCGCCGTCGATCGGCGCGCGTCCGCGCCGCTTCGCCAGCTTGGTCGCGAGCGTCGACTTGCCGGCGCCCATGAAGCCGATCAGGACGAGCGCCACGCGATCCACCCCTCGCCGACCGGCCACGGCCGAAGCGCCAACCGCCGTCGCGTGGCATGGATGCCACGCGCCCGCGTGCCCCAGTCGCCGAGCGAGGACGCGCGGACGCGCACCCTCCCCCTTCCCCCGTCAGGGGCCCTCAACGCCGCCAATCAATCCGCTCCTCGTAGGCACGTACCGCCTCGCGCACGTCGTCGATGTGGTCGCCGCCGAACTTGCGCCGGTAGGCGTCGGCGAGCACGAGCGCCACCATCGCCTCCCCCACCACGCCCGCGGCGGGCACGGTGCAGGAGTCGGTGCGCTCGCGCAGCGCCTGCGCCGGCTGGCGCGTGGCGATGTCGACCGAGCGCAGCGGCTTGGTGAGCGTCGGCAGCGGCT
The DNA here is from genome assembly GCA_035569895.1 of Solirubrobacteraceae bacterium. Lineage (GTDB taxonomy): Bacteria > Actinomycetota > Thermoleophilia > Solirubrobacterales > Solirubrobacteraceae > Palsa-744. The sequence continues at coordinate 5,241 of DATMMB010000306.1, forward strand.
TCATCGCGCCGCGCACGATCAGCGGCTCGCCGGTGGTCATCCCCCCCTCCAGGCCGCCCGCGCGGTTGGTTTCGCGGTGGTAGCCGCGCTCGGAGGAGTGAAAGATCTCGTCGTGCGCCTGGCTGCCGGGCACGCCGGCGACCTCGAAGCCTTCGCCGATCGCCACGCCCTTGAGCGCCTGGATCGAGAGGATCGCCATCGCCAGGCGACCGTCGAGGCGCTCCTCCCAGGAGACGTGCGAGCCGAGCCCGGGGGTGACACCGAACGCGATCACCTCGAACACGCCGCCGAGCGACTCGTTGGCCTTGCGCAAGGCGTCGATCTCGCCCACCATCGCGCGCGCGGTCTCCGCGTCGAGGCAGCGCACCGGCGAGTCGTCCACGGCGGCGAAGTCCGCCACCGTCAGCGCCCGCTCGCGCGCGGGGGCGCGCACTGAGGCGATCTGCACCACGTGCGAGCGCACCTCCACGCCGAGCGCGCGCAGGAACGCCTTCGCGAGCGCCCCACCCGCCACGCGCGCGGCGGTCTCGCGCGCGGAGGCGCGCTCGAGGATGTTGCGCACGTCGCTCTGCTTGTACTTCCACGTGCCCACCAGGTCGGCGTGGCCGGGCCGCGGCAGGTGCACCTCGGGCACCGGGTGGGTGGGGTCCGACACCGGCCAGGGGCTCATCCGCTCCTCCCAGTTGGCGTAGTCGCGGTTGGCGACCTGCAGCGCGATCGGGCCGCCGAGCGTGCGCCCGTGCCGCACGCCGCCGGTCACCACGGCGGCGTCGCGCTCGATCTTCATCCGCCCGCCGCGCCCGTGCCCGAGCTGGCGGCGTGCGAGGTCGGCGTCGATCTCCTCCTTGCGCAGCTGCAACCCCGCGGGCAGGCCCTCGACGATCGCGGTAAGGCCGGGCCCGTGGGACTCGCCGGCGGTGGTGAGGCGCACAACCATGCGCGCTCAGCATATGCGCTGCCGGCGGCGAGGCTGGCGATGGCGAGAGGCTGCCGGCGGCGAGGCTGGCGGCGGGGCTGGCGATGGCGGGGCTGGCGGCGGCGAGGCTGGCGGCGGCGGGCTGCCCGAAGGCGGCAGCCGTGCCGGAGCCGGCCGCTACCGACAGCCACAGCGGTGCCGGCGCCGGCGACTACCGAGGACGGTGGTGGTGCCGGTGATGGCGGCGCGAGGTCGTCGCCGTGACCGATTCTTCGTGCCAGGCGATCGTCTGCAACTGCAACTCGTAGTTGACCGTCTGCCCGTCCGCTTCGAAGTAGCCGAGTTCCTCGGTCTGCCCCGCCTGCATCAACAGCTTTTCGCACTGGGTGGCGCTCGGCAGGCAGATCGCCGGCCCTTTCAGGATCGCTTCCTCGCTGAGCGCGAACACCGCCTGCTTGTGGTCGTCGTAGAGGCCGGTGAAGGCGAGGCGCGAATCCTGGCTTGAGGGCAGCTGCTGGCCGACCTGCACCGACGGGTAGGGCAGCAGCTGCGGAGGCTCGTTGGCCACCACCGGCCCGAACGCGACGCCCACCGTCTCGACCACCTTGCGCGTCTTCTGCGGCTTGTGCGGCGCCGGCGTCGAGGGCTTGCTCGGCGCGCTCCCGCCGCTGCTCGGCATCGTGCTCTGCGACTTGCTTTCTTCGCTCGGCGTCGAGGATTTGGATGAGGACGAGGAGGAAGTCGGGGAGGGGCTCAGCGCCACGGGCATGCTCTTCTGCTTCGGCGCGGGCAGCGGCGCGAAGGGGTTATGCGAGCCCGGCTTGTGCTGGTAGGCCCCGCCGTCGGTGGTCTCCGCGACCGCCGCGTGCGGGTTGGCGGGCGCGTTTGTCACCGCGAGGTTGGGGCCGGGAGCGCCCGGCGTCACGCTGGGGCCGGCGGCGGCCGACGACGCCGCGCCTTCGCTCGCACCCGAGCCGCCGGCGAGCAGCGTGTACGCGAGGGCGCCGAGCAGCAGCGCGCCGACCACCAGCAGGATCGGCAGCATGCGGCGGTCGAGCAGATCGGCCTTCAGCGATCGCAGGATGCCGCTCATGGCGCCACCTTCACGACGGCCGGCGTGGCGGCGAGGCTGGAGCCCGAGCCGCCGGAGCCGGCGGACGCGGAGCTCGCGCCGCTCGGCCCGAGCGGGGTGGCGCCGCCCGTCAGCCCCTGCGGCGCCGGCAGGACGTACGCGGTGGCGGTGATCGTCGCGCTGAGCGTGGTGCTGGGAGAGCTGCCCTGGATGGTTTCCCCGCCGCCGCTTTCGAGCGCGATCTCGGCGCCCTGGATCGTCAGCAGCCGTCCGTTCACGGTGAGCCCGCCGGTGTTGGTGCGCGTGTCGAAGCCTTCCACCGTGCCCAGCAGTTGCGCGAGCCGCGCGAAGCTGCCTTTGAAGACGAACGTGAACGGCATCGGCGCGAAGCTCGTGGGTTCGGCCGCGCTCGCCGCCGCACTCGCCGAGGCGGTGGCGGACGAGCCCGTCGTGGAGCCGGAGGTGATCGAGTTGAAGTTCACGCCGCGCTGGTCGGAAGCGAGGTCGAGCTCGTAGATCAGCGCCGGCACTTCGTCGCTCGGAGGCACCGCCTTGCCGAGTCCCACCACCGAGCTGTACGCAGCGGCGTAGCGGCGCTGCGCGGAGCGCGCGCTCGCGGCCTTCGTCTGCGCGGCTTCGAGCTGTTGGTGGGCGCTCTGCACCTGCGCCCGAGCTTCGGCGTCGCGCTTGCGCTCGGGCGAGACGGCCAGCAGCCAGCCGCCGGCGAGCACGACCGCGACGACGACCACCATTATCACGATCCGGTCGCGACCGGTCATCGGTCGCCTCCCGCAGAGATGCTCGACACGGTGTGCCGGCGCTCGCCGCCCGCGGGCGCGCCGGCGCCGGTGTGGGAGCCGCCCGCGTCCGCCGTCGACTCGAGCGCTTCGGTGCTGCTCGCCGGCGGCGTCGGCAGCGGCTGGAAGGTGACATCGACCGTGAAGACGGGATCCCCCGACGGGCACGAGCCGGTGGCGGAGCCGGAGCCGGAGGAGCCGCCCCCGCTCGTCGCCGACGCGCTGGAGCTCTGCAGCGAAACGTTGCTGACGCCGCTGACCAGCCGTAGGCGCACGAGCGTCTGCGCGACGGTCACCTGGTTGAGAGCGCAGCCCTGCAGCGTGATCGTCGGCGTCGCACCGCTCGGTGTGGCGGAGCTCACCGATTCGGCCGCCGCACCAGCCGACGATGGGCTCGCCGAAGAGCCCGCGGTGGACGACGAGGAGGAGGCCGGTTTGGCGCTCGCGGCCGCGCCGCTTTTGGAGCCGACGGTGCCCTGCAGCGAGGTGAGCGCGACGCCGCGCGGCAGCACGCGGCTCAGTTCGCCCATCGCGCTCGACCAGTCGAAGCGGGAGTTGATCAGCTGCGAGATCTCCTGCAGGCGCTGTTCGCGCATCTGCATGAAACTCGCGTACGGGGTCAGCTGCGCCGCCTCTGCCTGCACCCGCTGTGCCCGCGCGTTCAGCGACGCCGCTTCGGCGTCACGGCTTTCCAGCTGGTGCTTGGCGGTCCCGTACATGAACACGAGCAGCGCCACCCCCGCGAGCAGCCCCAGCACCGCGAACGCGGCGCCCTGCGAGCGCGCCCCGACGGCGCCGCCTTTGCGGTGCTCCGCGGGGATCAGGTTGACGGCCCTCATCGCGGCGCCTCCTCGGCGGCGAGGCCGGCGGCAATCGCCAGACGATGCGGTGAAACGTGGTGGGCGGCGTCCACCTCGGCGCGGTCGGCGAAGCACACGGCCTCGCGCCGCACCTCGAGGCCGAGGTCGGCTTCGAGCATCTCGCAGAAGCCGCGCATCTCGAGCGCGGGGCCGCTCAGCACAACGTGTCGCACCTCGCCGCCACCCTCCTGGGAGCGGTGGAAGTCGAGCGAGTTGCGCACCTCACCGACGATTTCGCGGACGCCGTTCTCGAGCACCATCCGCACCTCCGGGTCGACGCTCGGGGCAGGCTCGGGCACGGCCACCGGCGCCTGCGCCAGCTGCCAGGTCTCGACCGTCTCGGGATCGGGCAGCTGCGGCACGTCGGCCAGCGGCTCAGCGTTTGGCGCCTCAGCAGCGCGCGGCAGCTCGAACTCCGCGAGCAGCGCGCGCGCCTGCAGCAGCGGGATCCCCCGGCGCTCGGCGATCTCGCTGGCCATCGCCTCGAGGCCGCCGCCGACGACGCGCGTGAAGCGGCACAGGGTGCTCTCGGCGATCGCCATGTTGGTGAGGCCGCCGATGTTCAGGTAGAGCACGCGCTCCTGGGGGGTCCCCTCGCCGTCGCCCTCGCCGGCCGCAGCGGCAGCGACGGCGGCAGGAGCGCGGTAGAGCGAGCGGATCAGCGCGAACGCGGAAAGGTCGATGCCATCGGCGCGCAACCCGGCCCGCCGCACCGCGCGCAGCAGCCGTTCCACCATCTCGCGCTGGGCGGCCACCACGATCACCCGCTGACGGGGACCGTTGGGGGTGTCGAACACGCCGAGCGAGTGATAGTCGAGCACCGCGCCCGCCAGCGGCATCGGCACCTGGTCCTCAGCCTGGAAGCGCACCGCGGCGTCGAGCTCCTTGCGGTCGGTGACCGGCGGCAGCTCGAGCATGCGCAGCACCGAGCGCTGGTTGGCGAGGCCGACCCGCACGCGCTTGCCCAAACGCCCGTCGTGGAAGAGCTCGCGCAGCGCGTCGCCGAGCTCCTGCTCGTCGAGCACCTCCCCCTCGCGCATCACATCCGGCGGCAGCGCCGCTCCCGCCGCCCGCTCGACGACGATCCCGCCGTTGACGTGCGCCTGCACGGCCGCGACATACCCGGGCTGGATGTCCAGCCCGACGACGCTCGCGCCGCCGCGGCCGAAGGGGAGATTGATATTCAGGTTGGGCTTCAGAGCGCTGAGCGAGGGCATTTGCATGAGCGTCATCGACCTTTTCGGCCGATCGCTGAAGGGGCAATTTTCGCCGCGACCATTTCGTCCATCGATGCGCGAAGGTGGGGCGATATCAGTGCACGAAGGTGTGTAGGTACCAGTGCACGAGCGGCTGGCCGGCGAACACGGCGACGATCCCACCGAACGCGAGGAACGGGCCGAACGCCACCGCCGTCCTGCGACCGGCACGAGCGCCCTTGCGCGCGAGGATCACCGCGCCGAGCAGCACGCCGGCGAGGAGCGCGATCATCAGCGCGGGCGCGACCGCCGCGCCGAGGAACAGCCCCATCACGCCCGCCAGCTTCACGTCCCCCATGCCCATGCCGGCCGGGTGGGCGAGCGCCGCCGCCAGCAGAAAGCCGCCCGCGGCGACGCCGGCGATCAGCCGCGTCGGCTCGCCGGCGGGGTCGAGCGCGGTGCCCAGCGCGAGCGCGAGCACCGCCCCGGCGCCGGTGAGGCGGTTGGGGATGATGCGGTGCTCGAGATCGATCAGCGCGGCCGGCACCAGCAGCAGGATCAGCACCACCGACAGCGCGACCCCCGCCGCGCTGTCGTGCGTCAGCACCGCGCCCGCGCACAGCAGCGCGGTGCCGGCCTCGACAAGCGGGTAGCGCGGGGAGATCGGCGCCGCGCAGTTGCGGCAATGGCCCCGCAGCGCCAGCCACGAGATGATCGGCACGTTGTCGTACGGCCGCACCGGCGTCCCACAGGAAGGGCAGCGCGAGCGCGGCTTGACGAGCGACTCGCGCCGGGGCAGGCGGTAGGCGACGACGTTCAGGAACGAGCCGAAGACGGCGCCGAGCACGCCCGCGAAGGTGGCCTCCATGGGGGGATGATCGGCGGGCCACGAATGGCACTTGAGAGGCAGCCCACCTTCCAGCTGTCGCCCTTGCGTCACACTCGCCGCATGACCCTCGGGCACACCGCCGTGGGCCGCTCGGACAGCCGCTCCCGGAGCGGTTATATATATATAGGGGGCGGCCGGTCGGCCGCCCCCTATATATGGCGCTGTCGATGTGGTCGCTTGGAGTCGAACGCTCGAAGGCGATCGCCACTGGCGGCCCTGGTCTACGAGGACCAGGTTTTGGCCGTGCAGCCGCCTTTGGTTTTTTCGGCTTCGGCGTTGCAGCCGCGTTTGACTTCGCCTTCTTTGTTCTTGGTGATCGTGTATTCGGCGCCGTTGGTGGCCGTCGCGGCAACGACGTAGCCCTTGCCTTCTTCGGTCGCTTCGGCTTTGTTGACGTACGCTTCGCCTTTGCCGGCCGCAATCGCGATCCCTTTTTCATATTCCAGGAGCTGTTTGGGTTCTTTCAGCCCCGTGTATTCGCCGTTGTGGTCGGTCGCGTACGTTTCCACGGTCGTCTCCGCCGTGTTCACGAGCGCCTTCGCCGAGGAGTCCACGGCCTTGCCCTTCTGGCTCAGGAACGCGGGAATCGCGATCGCGGCCAGAATGCCGATGATCAGGATAACAACCAGCAATTCGATGAGCGTGAAACCACCCTCATCGCCGGTGCGCCGACGCAGTTCAGACGACACGGAATCCTCCCGAGCGGGGTGAGTTGATGCGATTGCGGGAACGATGAGAGCCACGAGGAGCCACGATGGAAAGATCGGCCAAGACGCAGTCGCACTTGAGCACGGCGAGACAGTCACCACCAAATGCGAAGGGCGGCCACGGCGGGCCGCCCTTCGCAAATCAGAGGCAGTCTCAGCGGGTCTCGCTTACGAAGACCAGGTTTTGCCGACGCATCCACCTTTGGTTTCTTCCGCGACTTTGTTGCAGCCGCGGGTGACTACACCTTCTTTGGTCTTGGTGATCGTGTATTCGGCGCCGTTGGTGGCAGTCGCGGCGACTTTGTAGCCCTTGCCTTCTTCCGCTTCCGCGGCTTCGTTCACGTACGCTTCGCCTTTGCCGGCCGCGACCGTGATCCCTTTTTCATATTCCTGGAGCTGTTTTGCTTCTTTGAGCCCCGTGTATTCGCCGTTGTGGTCGGTGGCGTACGTTTCCACGGTGGTCTCCGCCGTGTTCACGAGCGCCTTCGCCGAGGAGTCCACGGCCTTGCCCTTCTGGCTCAGGAACGCGGGGATGGCGATCGCGGCCAGAATGCCGATGATCAGGATAACAACCAGCAATTCGATGAGCGTGAAACCACCCTCATCGCCGGTGCGCTGGCGCAGTCGAGACAGCATTGAATCCTCCTAGGATCCGATTATTGGCGCCAGCGCGCGATGCTCACCGCCCCAAACGGCGATGCGTCCCCCGTGCGTCGATTCGATCGGCTCGTGGAGGCCACCGGCTTTGCCACGCGCTTTCGCGCTCTGCCCTGAGACCTCGTGCTGGCTCTTGTTGGCCTGTGCATCGGCCTGCGTTCCCGGCGCTTGAGCGGCGCAAGCGGGGTTGGACGTTTGGGCGGATCGCGACGGGCTGGAACCAGCAGAGCCGAGATTAGGCTCGTGCGGCCCGCGACCGGCGCCCAACCGGCGCCGGCGACAGCTGGAGCAGGCCCCGACCAGTTGCTCGCGGAGGAGCTGGAGGCGGAAAACCATTACCGCCGACCCTTCTTACGCTACAACGTAGCCCTATGGCTACGGAGGTCCCCCAGCGTGAGCTGCGCAACAACACCGCAAGCCTGCTGCGCCGCGTCGAAGCGGGCGAGCGGCTGTGCATCACCGTCCACGGCCATCCGGTCGCGGAGCTCGTGCCGGTCGAGCGCGCCCGGTCCTTCGTGCCCTTCGATCAGCTCGTCGGCGAGCTTCGCGGCACGATGCTTTCCGACGATCGCCTCGACGATGAACTACGCCAGCTCGACGAGGCGCCTCGGGATCCGTTCGCGTGAAGCGAGCCCTGCTCGACACCTCGTTTGTCATCTCCCTCGCCCGCGGCGAAGCTCTCCCGCTCGAAGACCCGCCCGCTCGCAGAGCATCTGGAAGGCCGCATCCAGACCTTCGATCAGCCGGCCGCTATCGCAGCCGGCACGATCGCCGCGAACCGCCAGCGCGCCGCTCGCACGCTGGAGATCCGCAACCTGCAGATCGCGGCATCGCCACCGCTCGCAGAGCAGCCATCGCGACACGCAACGTCCGCCATTTCGAAGGACTCGGGTTGGACGTAATCGATCCGTGGTCCACCTGAGTCGACAGACCGGTCAGGCGCCGACCGGCCAGTGCTCGACATCGAGCTCCGGCATCGGGAAGTGCTTCGGGTTGCCGGTCGCGAGCCGTGCGCCCACACCGACGGCGGCGGCCGCTATCAGGCAGTCGGCCTGACTGAGTGTGATGCCCCGCCGCGCGTGGTCTCTGCGCCAGCGTCCCGCCAACTCGCCGGCGGAACGGTCAACCGGCGCTAGACGCAGACCCTTCAGAAAGCGCAGCACGACCGCCTCCTCCCCGTGGAGTGTCCCCCGCACGACCTCCTCGATGTTGATCGCGCAGGTCCACGGGGGTGTCGCTGTCTCGCGCAAAGCTCGCACCCTTGCGGCGGCGGGTCGGCCGCGCAGCACATCGATCAGCACTGTCGTGTCGAGCAGCAGGGGCAAGTGTCAGCCGACGCGGCTGAGGTCGTCGTGGCGCTGCGCTCGCACCCAGGCGGCCGGATCGGCGTCCCACGCGTGCTCGCGCTCCGCGAGCACGCCGAAGCCCGCTTCGATGTCGTCCCAGCGGCGCTCGTCGTCGAGCGCCTTGCGAATCGTCGCCGAGATGAACGCGCTGCGCCGCCGGCGCCCAACTCGACCGTCGAGCTTACCAACCAGATCGTCGTCAAGCGTTATGTGTAGACGCATGGCCACAACTTAGCACACAGCCTGCGAAGCTCCCGCCCGGTCGCACCCTTGAGATCACATCACCCCGGCCAGTCGTCGCGCAGGCGCTCGAGATAGTCCGGAGGGTGGACGCCCGTGAGCGTTTCGCTGGTGCGCTCGACGGCGGACACCCGCAGGCCCCCGCCCC
>DATMMB010000307.1:0-2132 GCA_035569895.1 Solirubrobacteraceae bacterium
GCAGGTCCAGGTTCACGAGGTCGTCGCCGATGCGGATGGTCGTCACGGTGACGTCGTCGCGCGCCAGCGCCGCGATCAGGTCGTCGTGGTCCTCGGCGCGGCGGTTGGTGTCACCGTCGGTCAGCAGGATGATGTGACGCACGCGGCGGCCGGCCGCGATCAGGCTCCTGTGCGCGAGGGCGAGGGCCTCCTTGAAGTCGGTGCCGCCGCCGTACTGGAGCTGGCGGATCTTCTGCGTGAGCGGGGCGCGGCCTTCGCTGAGCGGGAGGAGCGCACCCAGCTCGTAGGGCTCCGAGTCGAAGGCGATCGCGCCGACCAGGTCGCGCGGCCCGAGCTGATCCATGACCGCCAGCGCGGCGCGCTTGGCGTACTCCATCTTGGCGCCGTAGCCCAGATCGGGGCCGCTCGCGTATCCCATGCTGTTCGAGCGGTCGATCAGGATGTAGAGCGCGATCGGCTCGCGCTCCCGCGGCTCCGGCCGCTGCGACTGGAGCGCCACCGGCAGGACGCGCTCGAGCGCGCTCCCGACGAAGCCCGCGTCGCCGAAGAGATGCGCGCCGCCGGTCGCGACCAAGGCGCCGCCCGCCGCGACCCAGCGTTCCAGCGTGGCGAGCGCGTGCTCGGGAATGCCGGCGCGTGCGACGTCCTCCAGCACGACCAGATGGTAGTCGGCGAGACGCGCCGCGCGGGCCGCCAGGGCGGCCGGCGGCGCCACCTCGACGTCCATGCCGCGCCGGGCGAGCGCGGCCGCGACCACGGGGTTCACGCGCTCGCTCACCACCATCACGTGCAGCGGGCGCGTCACTGCGATGGCCGCCCCGACCGCTCCGGGCGCGGGCGGCGTGTCCGGGGCGAGGAGGAGCCGCGCCTCGAGGAGATAGCTGCCGGGCTCCTCGAAGCGGTAGGGAAGCCGGACGACGCTCACGCCGGGCGGCAGGTCGAGGGGAACCGGCAGCAGCGCCTGGCCGTTGACGGTCAGCGCGAGTGCGCCCCCGAGCGCCGCGTCGGCCCGGCTCTCCAGCACCGCCTCGAGCGGGAGGACGGCGTGTGCGGGCGCCAGCGGCGGGGCGAGGAGCCGGCGCACCGTGGCTGCCGGGAGACTGCCCGGGGCGGGAAGCACCGGATAGATCGGCATGCTGCGCTCGGCGAGCACGGTCTCGGCGACGAAGCTCCCTTCGGTCTCGTTGCCATCGCTGAAGAGCACGAGCGCCGCTTGTTTCCCCTCCGGGCAGAGCGTCGACGCGCGGGCGAGCGCCGCAGCCAGGTCGGTCTCGTCGGGCTCGAGATCCTCGTCCGTCCCGGGCAGGAGATCGGCCAGTGCGCGCCGGCCGGCGGCCGGATGGGAGATCAGGCGGGTTCGCCCGGCGAAGGCGAGCGAACCGACCAGGTCGTCCGCGCCGAGCGCCGGCGCGAGCCGCCCCAGGAACTCGCGCGCGGCCTCGCGTGCTGCGCCGCCGACGCTCGCCGAGATGTCGATGGCTGCAACCACGCAGGCGCCGGACTCCGGGCGCGCCCGCTCCACGGAGAGGCCTGCCAGCGCCAGGATCACGAGCGCCCCGGCGAGCGCGCGGCACGCGGCCGCGAGCCGCCAGCGCGCCGTCCCCACGAAGAAGAGCGGCAGCGCGAGCAGCGCCAGGAGCGCCGCCGGGTGCGTGGCGCGGAGGACGCCCAGGCCGAGGGGGAGCGTCACCGCGCCGCCCTTCGCGGCGCACGGCGGAGCCACGCTACCCACTCGAGGCCGAGCAGCGCCGCCGCCGCGAGGTAGAGCCACCAGCCGACCTCGCGCCGCACGTTGCCGGCGGCGCTGGCTGGGGCCGGACGCGCGGTCGCGGGCCACTCGTGGTCGCCGGCACGGCCGATGTCCGACTCGCGATCGTCGAACAGGTTGGCGAGCACCACCCGCCCGCCGACCTGGTAGCTCCCCGTGCGTTCGGCGACCAGCACGGGGGGCGTACCGGCGACGTGGAGGCCGGTGCCGTGGAACTCCACGGCACCCGCGCCCGCGAGCACGGGCGTCCCGGTCTCGACCACCAGCGCCGTCTCTCCCGGCGGCTCCTCGAGCCAGCGGAGCGTGCTCAGCAGCAGGAGCACGAAGGGCAGGTCGTCGGAGGAGAGGAGCGGCCCGGCGAGAT
>DATMMB010000308.1:0-6091 GCA_035569895.1 Solirubrobacteraceae bacterium
GAGGTAGTTGCCGACGATCGCATGACCCATCTCGTGGTACGCGGTGATCAGGCGCTCCCGCTGGCTCATCACGCGGGTCTTCTTCTCGGGCCCGGCGATCACGCGCAGGATGCCCTCCTCGAGCTCCACCTGGGTGATCTCCCGCTTGCCGGTGCGCGCCGTCAGCAGCGCGGCCTCGTTGATCAGGTTCGACAGATCGGCGCCGGTGAAGCCGGGAGTCTGGCCGGCGAGCGCGTCGATGTCGATCACCTTCGCCAAGGGCTTGCCGCGGGTGTGCACTTCGAGGATCTTCGCGCGGCCCTTGCGGTCGGGGCGGTCGACGGCGATCTGGCGGTCGAAGCGCCCGGGGCGCAGCAGCGCGGGGTCGAGGATGTCGGGCCGGTTGGTGGCCGCGATCATGATGATGTTGTCCTTCGCCTCAAACCCGTCCATCTCGACCAGCAGTTGGTTGAGCGTCTGCTCGCGCTCGTCGTGCCCGCCGCCGAGACCCGCGCCGCGGTGCCGGCCGACAGCGTCGATCTCGTCCATGAAGATGATGCAGGGGCTGTTTTGCTTGGCCTGCTCGAACAGGTCGCGCACGCGCGAGGCGCCGACGCCGACGAACATCTCCACGAAGTCCGACCCGGAGATCGAGAAGAACGGCACCCCCGCCTCGCCGGCGACCGCGCGCGCGAGCAGCGTCTTGCCGGTGCCGGGCGGCCCGTACAGCAGCACGCCGGTGGGGATGCGCGCGCCGAGCGCCTGGAACTTCTTCGGGTTCTCCAGGAACTCCTTGATCTCATGCAGCTCCTCGACGGCCTCGTCGACGCCGGCGACGTCGCGGAAGGTGATCTTCGGCGAGTCCGCGGACAGCCGTTTGGCGCGCGACTTGCCGAACGACATCACCTTCGAGCCGCCCCCCTGCACCTGGTTGAGCAGGAAGATCCAGATGAACACGAAGATCACCAGCGGCAGCGCGAGCGACAGCAGCGAGAGGAAGATGCTGCTCTTGTTGGCTTCGGTGTTGTAGGAGACGCCCGCTTCGCGCAGCTGCTTCTTCAGTTCGGGCGTGGTCTGTTCGGTGTAGCCGATTTCGTACTTGCTGCCGTCTTTGCGCTTGATTTCCAGGGCGGTGCCCTTCGTCTTGAAGACCACTTCCTTGACTTCGTGGTTTGGGATTTCTTTAGTGACCAGCGTGTATTCGTTGCGCACCGGCCCGTGCCCCGAGCTGCCCGGAATCAGTTTCATCACGAAGAACACCAGCACCACCACGATCAGGATCGGGAACGCGGCGCTCTTGAAGAAACGGCTCATAGCTAGTGCTGGTCGATGTGGTGGGGGTGCCCGGCTGATGTGGTTGGCAGAGGACCCGGCCCGCCGGCCTTGCGCCGACCGCGCCGCCCTGCATGCGGCCACCGGTGTTCCAGCGTACCATGCACCTTCGGATTTTCCGGGGTTTTGGCGTCCCTCACTGCCCCTCCAACGCCGCCACGAACGGCAGGTTGCGGTGGCGCTCGGCATAGTCGAGGCCATACCCGATCACGAAGCGGTCGGGGATCTCGAAGCCCACGTAACGCGCGGGGCGCTCGTCGGCGCGGCGGCCGATCCGCGAACGGGCGGGCTTCATCAGCAGCGCGCATACCTCGAGCGTGCGCGGCTCGCGCGAGCCGAGGTTGCGCAGCAGGTACTGCAAGGTGAGACCCGAGTCGACGATGTCCTCGACGATCAGCACCTCGCGGTCACCGATCGCGGCGTCGAGATCCTTGAGGATGCGCACCACGCCCGAGGAGTCGGTCGCCGAGCCGTAGGAGGCGACCGCCATGAAGTCCACCTCGACGGGGATCTCGATCAGGCGCATCAGGTCGGAGAGGAAGAACATCGCCCCCTTCAGCACCCCCACGAGCAGCAGCGGGCGCTCGGCGCCGGCGTAGTCGCGCGAGATCTCGTGCGCGAGCTCGGTGACGCGCCGCTGCAGGCGCTCGGCGTCGACGAGCACCTCGCCGACCTCGGACTGTGTATCCACGAGCACATCCGGCAGTCTAATGGGGCGGTAGCGCAGTCATGCGCACGCGGCCGTCCTCGATCACGGCGCCCACCAGCGCGCCGACGTGCAGCTCGGCGCGGCCGCCGCGGTCGGCGAGCGCGAGGATCTCAGCCACACGGGCGCCCGCCTGGGGCACGTACGTGCCCGCGGTGCGCTCGGCGAGCCGCACCACCACCAGCCGGGCGAGCGCCGGCGGCAGCTCCCGCAGGCGCTCGATCGCGATGCTCGACGGTTCCTCGCCCAACTCCGCATTCACCAGCTCGTCGAGCACCGCGGCCTCCTCGCGCAGCAGCCGCGCGGTGCGCAGCACGTTCTCGCGCGCCGCGGGGTGCACCGCGTCGAGCGCCGGCAGCAGCCGGTGGCGCACCCGCGCGCGGGCGTAGCGCTCGCTGTCGTTGCTGGGGTCCTCCCGCCAGTCGAGAGCGCGCGCGCGGCAGTAATCGGCGGTCTGCTCGCGCGTCAGCTCCAGCAGCGGGCGCACGACCTGCCCTTCGCGCGGGGACATGCCCAGCAGCGCACGCCGACCGGGCGAGGCGGCCAGGCGGTAGAGGATCGTCTCGACCTGGTCGGTGGCGGTGTGCCCGGTGGCCACCACCGTGTCGGCCAGCCCGCGGCGCACGAGCGAATCGCCGGGCTGCTCGCTCGCATCGCCGGACCGCTCGCGCGCGTCGAGCCCCCGGGCCAGGCGAGCCGCCTCGCCGTAGCGCAGCTCGCGCGCCCACGCCTGCAGATTGCCGGTGGCGGCGGGCTGCTCGGCACGTACGACCTCGATCGCGACCCCGAGTCGTTCGCACAGCTCGCTGCAGTAACGCTCCTCCGCGTCGGCCTCCGGGCGCAGACCGTAGTTGACGTGCAGCGCGTGGACATTGTGCGCACCGCAGATGCCTGCCACCACGTCGAGCAGGCACACCGAGTCGCGCCCGCCCGAGAGCATCGCCACCAGCGGTCCGCCACGCGGCAGCAGCCCGCTCGCGCGGACCCGCTCCAGCACCTCCTCCGCGCCGACCTCCCCGGGCTCCCCCGGCGGCGGCGGCGGCGCGGCGCTCATTCCCCGCGGTCCCCCGCGGCACCCACCAACCCGACTAGCTCCGCGGGCGTCATCCCCCCGCCGAGGCGAGGAACAGCTCGGTCGGCTCGGAGAAGCCCTTCAGGCCGACCTCGCCGATCAGCTTGAAGGCGAGGCCGTCGAGGCCCGCGGCGAGCTCAACCACCGCGCGCGTCACCAGCACCTCGCCGCCGGCGGCCCGCGCCACCACGCGCGCCGCCTGGTTGATCTCGCGCCCGTAGTAGTCGCCGTCGCGGTAGATCGCCTCGCCGTAGTGGACGCCGATCCGCGGCGGCGGCACGCCGGCGGGCGCGCGCGCCTGGAAGCCGACGGCCCAGCGGGTGAGCGCGACGGGGTCGGCGGCGACCACCATCACCTCGTCGCCCAGCATCTTGAACACGCGGGCGTCGATCGGGAGCGTGCGCTCGACCTCTTCGACGAAGCGCTCCACCGCGCTCACCGCCCGCTCGTCGCCCTGCTCCTCGGTGAGCCGGGTGTAGCCGGCGAGATCGGCGAACGCGATCGCCACGTGCAGGCGCCCGATCTGCGAGGCGGACGCGGGGCGGGCGGGCGTCAATTCCGCCTCCATGTGGCTGATCAGCTCCTGCTCGAGGAAGTAGGAGAGGCAGCGGCCGTGCACGAAGTTCATCAGCGGCGCGGTGAACGGCAGCAGCTCGCGTGCGATCCCGTCCATCTGCTCGGCGATCTTTAGGCCCGACACCCCTTCGTGCATCAACGGCTCGTGGATGTACATGCGGAACAGCCGCACCTCCGCTTCGGCGATCTGCGCGAGCGCCTGCCCGTACACACGGGCGAGCTGCAGAAACGCGACCTCGGGCATGCCCGCCTCGAGCACGGCGGCGACGTACCTGAGCATCTCCAGATCGTCGTCGGAGATCGCCTCGGTTGCCAGCGTGCTCAGCCCGAGCGCGACGAAGATCCGCTCGATCAGCTCTGGCGCGAGGCCGGTCGCGCGCGCGGTCTGCCGCAGCGTGTGCCGGCCCTCGGCGCCCGACAGCAGGTCCTCCACGCCGCCCAGCGCCAGGCGCCCGCTGTCGCTGGCCTCGCGGATCTGCTCGAGCGTGTACCCGCGCTCGCGCAGGCGCGCGACGATCCCCACCTGCCGCGCGGCGGCGGCGCTCCAGCCCCCGTTGTATTGGGGAATCAGCCCCTCCTTCACCCAGCGCCGCGCGGTGCCCGTCGAGACGCCGGCGCGAGCGGCGACCTGGGCGAGAGTGAGTGCGTTGGCCTCAGACGTTGCCACGCAGAGCAGTCTATGGCCGCCTCGGGCGAGGGCCGGAGGCTGTTCGTAGAGTTCTTGGCGATGGCTCACCGCCAACCGATTCACCTGCGCCCCACCGCCCCGCTGGCTGAGCGCGTGCTGCTCCCCGGCGACCCCGGGCGGGCGCTGGCGCTGGCCCAGCTGCTGATCGACCGTCCGCTGATGTTCAACCACCACCGCGGCCTGTGGGGCTACACCGGCCCAGCGCTCGCCGACGGACGGCCGCTGACGATCCAGAGCACCGGCATGGGCGGGCCGTCGGCGGCGATCGTGCTGCAGGAGCTGATCGCGCTCGGCGCGCGGCGCGCGATCCGGGTGGGCACGTGCGGCGCGCTCGACGGCGATCTCTCCCTCGGCGACCTGGTGGTGGCACACGAGGCGCTGGCGGCCGACGGCACCAGCCGCAGCCTCGGGAGCGGCGAGCGGGTCACCGCCGACGCCGCACTAACGGAGGTGCTGGCGCACACAGCCAACGGAGGGGCAACGGCGACCGTGGTCAGCACCGACCTCTTCTATGAGCATGATCCCGAGCGCGAGCGTGGCTGGCGCGCCGCCGGCGCTGTCGCGGTCGAGATGGAGAGCGCCGCTCTGTTCGCGGTGGGCGCGAGCGCGGGAGTGCGGGTGGCGTGCATGCTCGCGGTGTCCGACCTGCTCGGAGGCGGGCAGGCCGGTGGCGGACGCGAGCGGATTGACGACGATGCGCTGCTGAAGGCGGCCGGGGAGATGGGCCGCGCGGCGGTCAGCGCGTTGGTTTAGACCGTTTGGTTGGGGCCCGTTTGGGTGCCGGTTTGGCCGTGGAGCGCTGCGCGTCAAGCTTGGAGGACAGCTTCTTCAGCTGCTCCTCGATCGCGGCCAGGCGCGTGTCGATCCCCTGGCCGGAGAGCGTGCGCCCGATGCGGTGCACGCCGTCCTCGATCCCCTCCAGGCGCTGGGACACCGAGCGCAGGCGGCGCGTCAGCCGTTCGATGTCGGCGGCCGACGGCAGGTTGAGCGCCCCCATCGCGAGCTCCTGCGCCTGGGCGGCCTTCTCGCGCGCGTCGGAGGCGCGGCCCAGCGCCCCGTTGAGGAGCGGGTTGTCGAACAGGTCGACGATCGCTTTCCCGAGGCGCTCCTCGGTGCCGCCGGTGAGGCGCTCGCGCAGGCCCTTGGCGTCGTTGGCATCGGACACGCGGCAAAGGATACGGTGCAAGGGTGGCGACGCGCCTGTTCCTCTTCGTGCAGATGGAGCTCCCGTGGGAGCTCGGGCCGCCGGACGGGCGCTATCTGCTGCGCGCCGGGGTTGACCGCACGACGCGCCCGCTACGCGGTGGGGCGGAGGCGGACCCGCGGGCGGAGGCGGAGCGGGTGGTGATCCTCGAAACGGTCGGCGCGGCTCCGCAGCGCGGGCGGCTCGGCACGCGCCGGCGCCCGCCGGTGGACCCCGAGCCCGAGCCGGCGAAGGTGCCGGTGACGCGCGCCACCGTGATCGACCCCGTGCCGGTGTCGGCCGCGCGCCAGGCGCGCGCGTGGCTGGCCGAGCTGGACACCGAGCAGGAGGCGAAGGCGACCGCGGGGACGCTCAACCGCATGCTGTACGCCCACCGCATCGCCGCCGCCGACCCGTACATGCGCGAGCTGTCCCCCGCACAGGCGTTGACGATCAGGGCTGGGTGGGGCGAGGGCGAGCAGGTCGCCTATGGGCAGTGGGCGCACGCGCGGGAGCTGCGCCTCGGCGGGCATCGATCGCGGCGCCGGCGCGCGG